>NZ_JBFPJH010000135.1:0-8637 GCF_040838255.1 Bacillus sp. C30
GAAAAAAGGTTCGTTTACCGATAGTTCCGGTTGTACAAAAGGATAACTATTGCGTTCCGACAAGTTTGGAAATGATGTTAGGGGTATGGGGAGAAAAACGTACGCAAGATGAAATTGCACAACATATTTTTGATGTAACAGGTTCTAAGTTTTCAGATACAGTTACATATATAGAAGAGCAAGGTTACGAATATCGTTATTTTCAAGGGAATGAGGAAAATTATAAGAGATTACTCAATCAAGGTATTCCCGTTTTATTAAGTATAGATATTGAGTACGCTTCCCATGTACAAGTGCTTTCTGGTTATGACGATGTACTGCAAGCTTTTTATATTCAAGATCCGAATTTCTTGGAACCGATTCTTGTGGAATATGATAAGTTGCAAGAAAAATATCGTTATACAGATTGTTTAGCTATTACGTTTATACCAAAAGATAGAATGGAACAACTTTCATTTTTAAATGAGAAAGAACACACTTATTATAAAACTATCTTTTCTCTTACAGATCATTTAGGTGAGCAAGATAAAGAGGGAATTGAAAAGTTAGTACTATTTTTAAAAGAAACAAGTGAAAACCCAAACACTTGGTTATATACGATTAAATATTTAGATGCTGAAGTAGATAAAGATTTTATTCAGTTTTGTATAGGAAAATTAATGAAAAAGTTTCCGAGCTCTGACTTTGTGAAATTGCATAGTGCACAGTGTTTTATTCGTCTGCAGGATATGGAAAAAGCAGGACAGATGCTTCAAAGTGTGGAGAAGAAAAGCAATCAAGCGTTGTATCATTTTATAAATGGACGTTATTCTTTTGAGCAAGATAATTATGCAGAATCGATTGCTAGTTTTCGTTCATCATTACAATTGGATGCAGATCAACCAGTTGCGTGGAGTTTCTTAGCATTATCATACATGTATATGGATCAATCCGAAAAGGGGCTAGAGTATTCTCTAACAGCTATAGAACGTAGTCCAGAAAGGTTTACACTTGTAAATCACGGTTTAATTTTAATAGATTTAGAACGATATGAAGAAGCATATGGATTCTTTAATGATTTATTAAAAGAATATAAATATGAAGCGCACATATGGTATGAACGTGCAAGATGTGCTCAGTATTTAGGGAAAGTGTATTTGGCGGTAAAAGGACTTAAAGTGGCGATTCAATTAGATAAAACAGCACCCTATTTATATACGAAGCTTTCGGAAATCTATGAATCGGATTTGGATGATGAGAAAAATACGAAGGAAATTTTATTACAAGGAATTCAAAATTGTGAAGATCAGGCGTCTTTATATGTTCGTTTAGGAGATTTTTATTTTCAAAATGATGAACTTGAAGAAGCGGAAACTATATATAAGCGTTCTTTAGAAGAAAATAATGAAGATGTATATTCTCATTTCGGTTTAATTCAAGTTTATATGGCAAAGGAACAATATAAGGATGCAAAAAACTATATTGTCAGTATTAATAAGCAATTTGAAGACAATCAAGATTTCCTTATGAATGCTGGTATGGTGTTATGGGATGCTGAAATGGCATTAGGTGAGGATGAAAAAGAGTTAAAACTTGCACTTTCTAAATTAGAGAACGGTATACGAAGCGTATACGCTAATATAGCGAGCGTGTTGGATGAGTATGTAAATCGAATAAAAGACACAGCTTTTGTGCAACGAGGCATAGCATTTTTAAGAACGTTAGAAAAAGAAAAAGAGGATGTAATTGAATACGGTTGTTACGCAGGTGTTTTATATGAATCTATTGGACAGTATGATCAGGCGATAAAACGGTATAATGATGCACTTAAGAAAAAACAAGATTCATTGCCGTATTTCCGTATCGGTGAAACATTCATGGCGTTAGGGCAATTTCAAGAAGCAAAGCATGCGTATGAAACATGTTTAGAAATGGATAAGAACTTCTTAGGTGTACATTTGCAGCTTGCTGAAATATACGAAAAAGAAGAGAATCGTTCCAAAGAACAAAAGCATATGGTCCAGGCGATGAAAGAAGAACCAATGCATATAAATATGGAATATTTAGCGCAGCTTTCAGTAGAAATGAATCTTCAGGAAGAATTGCTAGTTGAACTAGAAAAATTGGAGGAAGAAGTTCCTGAAACATGGCGTTTAGATGCGATTGCATACGTGTTTGGCGCGATGAATGACATAGATAAAGAAAAAGAATATATCGAATGCGCAATGAAAATAGATGAAGCGCATGTGGAAGTACTATATCATTATGCGAAATTGCTAGTTAAAAAGCAGAGTGCAGAAGCAATCGAAGTTGCGCTGAAAGTAATGCATAAAGATTTGGAAAGTGAACGTATTTTTGGTGTGTACGTAAAAGCAATGGAACAACATAAAAAATTATCCGAGATACGAGACGTACTTCATACGCTAAAGGTGAAAAAAGCAGAAAGAAGTACAGCGTTTATGTATGCAGCTACTGCGGTTGCCGAAAGATTAGTAGAAAGACAGCAAAATGAGCAACCGAAAAAATCTATATTTACAAGAGCATTTTATCGCATGAAAAATCGTGCGAAGGAAATTTCAATGATTACAGTTGTTATCGATTTATTTGAAATCTCCTTAAAGTTAAATCCGAAAAATAGTATGGCAGCGCAGCGTTTCGCAATATTTTATGAGAATGCGGCGATGAATAAAGAAGCTATAGAGGTTTTACAAACATCGTTAGAAAATAAGTGGGATTATGATGTAGCGAAGCAACTTGTAAATCTTTTCATTGAGTGTGAAGAAGAAGATATGTTACGAGATGCTTTTGAATTAACGAAACAAATGGTTCGCGAGCTACCGGATGATTATGATACACTTCTTCTACAAGCGAATGTATTATGTAAGCTAGGCGAAGAAAGAAAAGCCGAAAAAATTCACTTGCAATTAATTGAGAAAACGCCATTTGTAAGTAGAGGATTCCTTGCTTTAGCAGAAATATATCAAAGTCAAGAGAGAATTGAGGACTCGATTCAGTTATTAGAAGACGCTTCTGTACATCATCCAAATGAAACAGCAATTCTTCTTGCTTTAGCATCTTCGTATCATAGAGCTGGGCAAACGACAAAGGCAGAAAAAATAACAAGTGAAATATTAGCAATTGATGCTACTGACTTGCTAGCAAGATACGATCATGCTTGTTATTTAACATCATTAAACAGAAATGAAGAGGCAAGAGATGAACTTGAAATTGTGCTTCGTGAAGATGAAACAGGATTTTTCGCTGAACTTGCAGAGGAAGATGAAGATTTAGCAGGATTGCGAGAATTTGAAAAGTGATTGTATAAGAATAGAGAAAAAGGGTATAAATAAAAATATATTTCGAATTAGTTGACAATTAATTGTTTAATGGCATAAAATAACTTTTAATAAAGTATACAAATCTGAAGACGAGAAAGAGTAAAATAGTGAGCTGTTCTCCAGAGAGCCGGTGTATTGCTGAAAGCCGGTGTGCAGACGTTATTTGAAAATCATCTCCGAGGAGCCGTGGCTGAATAAAGTAAGCTCGGACGGATGTCTACCGTTACAAAGAACGCGTATATTAGTACGTTGCTAAGTGCTATTAGTGAAAAGCTAATAGAATTAGGGTGGTAACGCGGGTAAACCCGTCCCTACTTCATAGGGGCGGGTTTTTTGTGTGCTTTTAAAACATTCAAAGGAGTGATTGTACATGAAGAAAGTAGATGTAAAAGAGTCAGCTGTAGGGAGAGAAACACGTATTCGTAAGCAGTGGAACGAACAGGGCATTTTTGAACAATCAATTCAGAATAGAGAAGGCGCACAATCGTTTGTGTTTTATGAAGGACCACCAACGGCGAACGGTTTACCACACGTCGGCCATGCACTTGGTCGGGCAATTAAAGATTTAGTAGCAAGATATAAAACGATGGCTGGATATAAAGTGTTAAGAAAAGCTGGCTGGGATACACATGGATTACCTGTAGAATTAGGCGTTGAAAAACAACTTGGTATTTCAGGTAAGCATGAGATTGAAGAGTACGGCATTGAGCCATTTATTCAAAAGTGTAAAGAGAGTGTATTCACATATGAGAAGCAGTGGCGTGAATTTACGGAAAGCATTGGATATTGGGTAGATATGGATGATCCATACGTTACTCTAGAGAATCCATATATCGAAAGTGTATGGAATATTTTAGGGACGATTCATGAAAAAGGCTTGTTATATAAAGGGCATAGAGTTTCACCGTACTGTCCAAGCTGTCAAACATCGCTTAGTTCACATGAAGTTGCACAAGGATATAAAACAGTGAAAGATTTAAGCGCAACGGTTAAGTTTAAAGTAAAAGATAGTGAAAATGAATATTTCCTTGGATGGACGACAACGCCGTGGACACTTCCAGCGAATGTTGCACTTGCCGTACATCCAAATATGGAATACGTTAAAGCGAAACAAGAAGGGTATGTATACATTGTTGCGAAAGAGCGTGTACAAGAAGTACTAAAAGAAAACTATGAAGTATTATCCGTTCATAAAGGCGAAGAATTAGTAAACACATCTTATACAGCAGCGTTTCCGATGAAGGAAGTTACAAATGGGTACCACGCAATTGCAGCAGATTTTGTAACTGCAGATAGTGGTACAGGACTCGTTCATATCGCTCCAGCATATGGGGAGGACGATTATAAAGTCGTTCAAAGTGAAGGATTGTCGTTCTTACATGTTGTAGATGAGAAAGGTGAGTATACGGATGCAGTACCATTTCTTAAAGGTAAGTTTGTAAAAGAATGTGACGTTGATATCGTTCGTTATTTAGCTAAAGAAGGTTTGCTATATCATAAAGAAAAATATGAACATAGCTATCCGCATTGCTGGCGCTGTGATTCACCATTACTTTATTATGCAGGAGAAAGCTGGTTAATCCGAACAACTGAGATTAAAGAAACATTTTTACGAAATAATGATTCTGTTAAGTGGTATCCAGACCATATGAAGCATGGACGGTTTGGTAAGTTTTTAGAAAACATGGTGGACTGGAATATTAGCCGGAATAGATATTGGGGAACACCGTTAAACGTATGGGAATGTGAAAGCTGCGATCATCAATTCTCACCGAAAAGCATCGCCGAATTAAGAAAGCATAGTACGAAAGAAACACCTGAAGATTTAGAATTGCATAAGCCGTATGTAGATGAAGTGCAAGTTTGCTGCGAAAAATGTGGAAGTACAATGAATCGTACACCAGAAGTAATCGATGTTTGGTTTGATAGTGGTTCCATGCCGTTTGCACAATATCATTATCCATTTGAAAATAAAGAGTTATTTGAAGAACAGTTTCCAGCAGATGTAATTGCAGAGGGAATTGATCAAACACGCGGCTGGTTTTATAGTTTATTAGCAGTATCCGCACTATATACAGGAAAAGTACCTTATAAACGAGTGTTATCACTAGGGCATGTTCTAGACGAGGAAGGACAGAAAATGTCTAAAAGTAAAGGAAATGCACTAGATCCAGTTGATTTAGTAAATCAGTTTGGTGCAGATGCTTTAAGATGGGCTCTACTTGTTGACAGTGCTCCGTGGAATGCAAAGCGTTTTTCTGAAAGAACAGTACTGGAAGCAAAATCTAAATTTGTAGATACGTTAGTCAATGTATATAGCTTCTACGTTTTATATGCAAATTTAGATGAGTATAATCCGAAAGAAAAGTATGAAGTTAAACGTACGAAATTAGATGAATGGGTATTATCAAGATTGCATAGCACAACGAAAAAAGTGAGAACAGCACTTGATGATTATCAATTTACGAATGCAGCTCGTGAAATCGCGGCGCTTGTAGATGAAGTGAGTAACTGGTACGTAAGACGATCACGTAATCGTTTCTGGGAATCTGGTATGAATCCTGAAAAAGCAGCTGCGTATGAAACGCTTCATGAAGTGCTTGTAACAATTAGTAAATTAATCGCACCATTTACACCGTTTGTAGCTGAGGATATTCATCTGAATTTAGAAGGAAGCAGCGTTCATTTAGCAGATTATCCGGTTGTAAACGAATCACTTATCCAGCCTGAGTTAGAAGCAGAAATGGATGCTGTTTTACAAGTTGTTGAACTTGGAAGAAGTAATCGTAATCAACATTCATTAAAAGTAAAACAGCCGTTAGCAGAACTTGTATTACTAGCGCATAATGAAAATGATATGGATTGGGAATCTTATCGTGATATCATCATGGATGAGCTAAATGTAAAAGCGTTCCATGTTGAACTCGATGAAACGAAATATACGTCCTATCAATTAAAGCTGAATTTTAAAACGGCTGGGCCGAAGTTTGGTAAAAGCGTGAATGCAGTAAATGGCTGGCTAAAACAATTATCAAAAGAAGAAGTACAACACTTTGTATCTACAGAAAGAGCAGTTTACGAAGTAGCACCAAGAGAAGAAGTAGTTGTAACAGCTGAAGATGTATTAGTAGAGAAAGTTGCGAAATCAGGATTTTCAAATACGACTAACGGTCAATATACGGTAATGTTAGATACGAATGTAACGGAAGAATTGTTACAAGAAGGAGTAGCACGTGAATTTATTCGTGCAGTTCAAGAATATCGTAAGCAGTTGAATTTACCAGTTAATTTACGAGTGGATGTAATTCTTGATACAGAAGCAGAACTACAGCAAACGTTAACGAATCATAAAGATTTATTGGAAGAAAACTTACTCGTCAAGCAATTTACATTTGGTCACTTAACGAATGAGGACGATGAACTTTCTTTAGGTGAGACAAAGATCCGAATTAAATTAAACGCGGCTAATTAAAGAAAAAAGGAAGTTGGAATCATTCCAACTTCCTTTTTTGTATGAAGATAAATTAATCAGTTATTTTCCGCATAATCCATTCGATAGGTCCTCTAGAAAAGTTCCTTCGCCATAATACGCTAAATAAAATACTGAAAATGAAAAATGCAGTAGCAAATAATAAAACGAAAAGTAGTGTTTGATGTTCCATACGATTTAATACAATCAATGCGCCAATACCGATAAATACATGACTTACATAATGCGTTAATGTTAATTGTCCTGTTTGTATAATGGAAGTAACAAACCAATTATTTTCATATTTTTCAGCAATGTAGAGGCAAATTATTAATATAGCAATAGCAGATCCTGTAGCGGATGCGACGTATAATATATTGGGTAAAATGGGTCCTGTGTTAAACAAAAATGTAGAGGCTGCTTCACCAATGTATGGGATAAAAAGGTGTGTTAACCCTTTTGATAATAGCTCTATAATTACGGTTACTGTTAAACCCAGTAAGAACAACCAATGTCTAATTTTCCTATTATGAAGATCTAACCTGCCAATTATCATACCGATTAAGAAGAAAGAAAACCATGGGAAAATAGGGTGATAGCCATTAAAAAATAAGTTGCGAAGAAAACCTGTTAAGGTCCAAAAGTCTATATAGTTTATAAATGGGATTGTGCCTCCCCATCCTTCGAAGGCGTTGAAAGTAAGTTGGAGATATTGTGCAGCAATTAAAATAATGATAGAAAGCCATATTAGTATAGTTCTTCGTACAGTAATTAGTAATGCAGCGATGAAAAGGTAAACGCCGTAGTAGTGTAAAATATCACCCGTCCATTCCATTACATACAATAATAATCCTAAAATAAATAAGAATAGTGATCGTTTCCAAATCAATATTCGGCTGGTATTGATTTTTATTTTCTCTTGGCTAGCAACAGATGATTTAGTCATTAAAGTTATGCCAATCCCAGCAAGTATAACAAACAAGGCAGAAGCTCTACCTTCAAAAAGCGTCATAAAGGTTTTTAACAGAGGAGGCCCATTTCCTTCCGCCCCTGTTATCACCATGAAATTAACTAGTAACATTCCAAACATTGCCCACGCTCTAGCAAAATCTAAGCCGAAAATTCGTTTTTTAGTTTTCATACGAATCACTTCTTTCGAATATGCTGTGGACAGCTTCAATCCATATTTGTTTATAATTCATATTTACATCAAACATCATGAAGTTTCCGATATTATCAAGTACTAATGCCAACATATGAGCTTTTGAAACTAGATTTTTATTTTGAATGAGTTGAAGTTCATTTGCTTTTGTTAGGAGTGATTCAAATCCGTTTAAATATTCTGTTTGTACAGTTAGTAATCGATCTTTGTACATATCGTTTCTTGAAGATAGTAATACATATTCTTGTAATACACGATTAAAATAAGGATCTTTCTGTTGTTCGTTTATCATTTTAAAGCCAATTTCAACACATTTCTCAATGAAATTCTCTTTCGTAAACTCTTCTGTATGAAAGAATGAGGAGAACTGCATCGCTGCACATAATTCATTAAAAATACTTTCAATTAATGCATCTTTAGATTTAAAGTAATAATAAATAGATGGCTTGGCAATACCAACTTCTTCAGCAATCATTGTATAGGTCGTTTTGGCAATGCCGTGTCCGGCAAATAGTCGATAACTTGCTTCGACTATGGAAGAGAGTGTTTCTTCACTTTTGCTCATGATAAGTCCTCCTAATAAAAAAGTTACATAAATCGTATCATTCATTAATATTATTTTCAACCTATCGTTAGGTAAAAAATAACTTATTTTTTTACACATTACTTTAAAAAGCATAATGTAAAGA
>NZ_JBFPJH010000136.1:0-8571 GCF_040838255.1 Bacillus sp. C30
GTTACACCTCAATCAAGTAAATTATCAATAGAATAGTTAGCTGTTTGTTTTGGTTCTGACTTTTTGTATTCCAAATATCTTCCGTCGTTTAGGAATCCTTCCAACATCTTGATGTACTGTAGTTCTGTATTTTGTTTCTCACACTCTTTTGCATAGCATGTAATTCCGTATTTAATGTCATCGTGACTATGATTTTTATCCAATGCTTCCTTATAACGTTGATATGCTTTAGGTTTGTTTCTTTTCTTTGGATAGATACTCCATATTTCTTCAAAGTCATCACTATAAGAATGCTTTGCAGACTTCTTCTTCGTGTCTGCTTTAGCAGCACATATATTATTCTTTGTTGTGGTCTCTGTAGTAATCTCTGTTAAAGAATTAGCCCTTTCGGTAAGTTCCATTTCACCCTTTCGGTAACTTCGGAAATGTTTAATTTAATGTGATTTGTAGGAGCGCCATTGAATTTGAACTTCTTCACTTCCACAAATCCTTTTTCGATTAGTATTTTGATAGCTCGATCGTACTGTTTTGGTGTAATTCGAATCTCTTCTTTCCAATCTTCACGACTTTTAGCTAACCAAAATTCACCGTTCTTTCTAACTCGTAACTTACTTTTACCTTGTTCGTTAGGCATGTGCCAATAAACAATTTGTCCTAATAAGATTCCTGCAATTAAATCTCCAGTGATATCTACATAAGCGAGTCGCACCATATAGCCGCTTCTTGCGAATGTTTCTAGTTGAAATATGTTGCTACTCATTTAGTTCACCTTCTTCATCCAACATTCATAAGAGACGTATTCTTCCATACCGTTGAATTTATAGCCGCCTTTAATGTTTTTATTTTCGTTATATACATAATCTTTCGTTGTCTTATAAACTGGTTTAATTTTAGTTACATAATCAAAACCACGATCTTCTAAATCACGTACCGCTTTTAATATTTCTTTCATTGAACCTCGTTTAACTCGAATCGGAATCATCACACACTCTCCTCACAAGAATTAACATATTCCCATCTATATCCGTACGCTGTTTTTGATTCCCCTTTGCAACAAGCTGCTATTGTTCCGTTCTTTATGTTTTTGTTTAAATGTTTATAAGCGTCAGTTACGCTATCAAAAACATTTACTAATTCACCTTCTAGGGAATACTGTGCTACTTTCTTCCTGTTGGCCAAGTGCGCTTTGGAAACTGTCTTTCTACTTACCTCTCTTGATTTTTCTCTTAATCCCATATCCCAAGAGTGCCTAATGTTTTCTGAATGCGTACACCATTCTAGATTTTCAATATGATTATCTTTTTTGTTCCCATTAATGTGATTTACATCTGTTTTGTTATCCGTATTTGTTAAAAAATGAATAGCCACTAAACGATGAACTCTATAATTTTTTCTCTTCTTGTTTTTTAGTAAATTGACAATTAAATATCCCGACTTTGTTTGGAAAGGCTTCATGATTTTGTCACTCTTAACACTAAAAACATCCCCTGAATTCGAAACCTTATAATCACCTTCATATCCAATCATGTCTTTCCAATGCTCTCCTCTATTCATTTGAAATCACACCTTTCGCATACCGCTATGTCGCCTTTAACACTCAACACTTTGTAACCTGGATAGCGATCAGGAGTGATGTACTCAATCGCCTTAGCTTTTGCTTCTTGTTCGTTTCGTACGCCCTTCCACGCCCACGCCGGAAGGACGACTTTAGATTGGTTTTTATCTAACATGGTTTCATCTCCTTATTAAGCTGATTGCTGTGCTGCTTGTAACATCATATTGATAGCTGTTTTTATCCGGTTATCAGTTTTGTCATTCTTAACTAACCATTCAAGGTAGCCTTTGTTTTCTTTGAAAATTTCTCGTAACGTTTTTCCTTCATACTTACCGAACGAAAGAATGATTTCTGAACCCTCAGTAGCATTTTCCGGCAATGGTAGGTCTTCTGTTCGTTGAGTATTTGTTCTATTTTGATTGCTATTATTGTTATTTGATTGTTTAGGTATAGGTTCTTTAGCATCCGCATCATCTTCGTCAGTTGGAACACCGAAGAATTTAAGTAAAAAGTACCTTTCCGAATATGTCAGTGCTGATCCGTAAGCCTTTGATACATCATCTTGCTGACCAAAGAATTTCCAGGGGATTGTTTCTCGCTCTTCAGGTTTCTCGGCGTTAATCCATTCGTAAACCCCATCACCTTCAATAACAAAGTCTGTTATTTCTCTTCCTTTTTGGTTCTTATAACTGTACTGCCATGTTTTATGCTCACCCATCTTAGGCATTAGAATGACTTGTAACTCATCCATGTTCTTTTTGATTTTATGGAGTATCTGAGAACCCGTTACGTAGTCATATCCATAACTTTTTCCGTTTTTTACAAATACATCTATGTCTTTACGAATTGCGACTAGCTTTTGCCAAAGGTTCATCTAATTCTCACTCCTTCAGATTGCCTCAACGAAATACCATCCCATTGCAACCCATCTTTAACCGCTGCGAGTAATGTCTTCCTATCCACTTTTGGTTCTTGCGGAATCATATATTCCGGCGGAATCACTGCATCTGGTGCGATATCTAAACTTGCTGGGTTCTTTTGGATACCTACTGTCACGATTGTGCCTTTGATGCGTTTTACTTCTAATAAAGTCATTTGCTGATACAAGTAATCTTTTAAGCTCTTACAGTTGTTTTCTACCGCTCTCCGACGGTCTGCTAATCGCTTTTCTTCTAACTTAATAGCTTCTGTATCTGCTTCAAGGTTTTTGATCAATAGGGTGATGTTTTGTGCTTTATCTTGAATGCTTTCTTCAATTGCTTGCAATGTATCTTCTAATGCTGATGGATCTACACCATCTTCAATCATCATTTGTAGCTCACGGTAATTATTTGTTAAATCATAAAGTTTCATAGTTTATTTCCCTCCTAAAATGGCATTCTTCCATACGCCTGACCTGTTAAAACTGTAATTACATAATCAATGTCTAATTTTTTAAGCTTGTCCTGCTCTTGCTCAGACATCTTTTTTAATTCTTCAACCGCACGAGCCACCTGTTTAGGTAAAAAATCTTTCATATTTTAACTCCTTCTTGTTTTCAGGAGAAAACATTTGGTATAATGTACATGGATATTTACATGTGTTTTCTTGAAAGTGTTCGTTGCCATCGGACGCTTTTTTATATTTTCATAGAAACTATACGTAAATTATGTTAATATTCAGTTACCGACATGTGTAACAACTAACCTGTGCTTCTGTACGGGTTTTTTATTTTTGATGCTGTGCGCATCATCATGACCAGAAACGAGGTGGATGGGAAAAGGTGTCCGCTCCTAATCATGATGACAAGCATAAACTTGTCCGTTTTCAATACAAATTTATCCATATTATTATAGAGATACAATGTTATACTTGTAGTTAATCTCTACGTACTAATTAGCCTAGAAGCCCTAGACCCAAACTAGGGCTTCTTCCTATTTAGCTAGAGTTATATACTGATATTTCTCTTCCACTGCATCTGCGCTGTTATGTACTCCTCTAGCTCTTAAATCCTTTATGATCCATAAAATTTTCTTTCGTTCGTATTCATCACACTGCTGTTTATTTGTCACCTTCAAGCCATCCTGCTTTCTTTGCTACAACATCTATTCGATGCACTAAGTACGCTGACAAACATACTGCTACAGCTACAATCACCAAGGATATTGGATTTTCCATCATTTAAACCGCCTCCTGTTCATTTTCTTTCTTCAGTCGGTCTATGATGTAAGCTTGTCCTTTTGGTGTTACGTATGTTGTTGTCCATGTGAACGCTTCGCCATTTGGCTTTTTTTTAACACCTTGCGAAACCTCGAATAATTCTCTTTCACAACCTTTTTGTGTAGGTTCTGTTGAGTTTTTAAATAGTAATCCCCACTCACGTAATTTATCGAATAATCGTTTCTGTCCGATTTTGATACCTTGCTTCATTGCTAGTTTTGCAACTTCGCCAACTTTCAGCGTTTGATCTGACTGCATGCATGCTTCAGCGAATGTTACCAGCGGTTGTTGCTGTACGATTTGCTTTTGTGCTACTGCAAGTTTTTCTTTCTCTTCTTTTAACTTAGTAAGAAGACCGATTGCGAAGTCTGGATTAGTTACCACTTGTTCCAGGACTTGATCTGTCATGTATGCTCCGTGTTTTCTAATAGAAGGAAGTACTTCTTCAAATACCCACTTTTCAAACTGTTCCGCTTGCGGAAGTTTTGATTTAACTATTAGACGATATAAGTTAGATTCATTGATAAAGTTTTTTTGTTGATATCCACCGTTAGTAAGGACATGGTGTTTTACCACCCCCTCTTTCTTACAATGAGTTTTGACAGCATTTACTGTGTCTCTGTATCCAAGAACTAAAGCAACTTCTTTTGCTGGGAAGTATTCTTTCCCATCTTTCGTAAGAATTTCTAATTTACCGAATGCTCCATGTGAAAAGTTTTGTAATTGATTCATCTTCATTCCTCCAATTAGTTAATTTTTCTTCCTGTCTTCGCTATCTTGAGATCATTCAGAAAATCCTGAAATGCTTCAATACGTGAATCTATTAGTTCTTTCGTAGTATCACTTGCAGTAGCAATCGAACCACGCATGAGGGATGAGACAACCACATCTTTCAGGAAGTCATCCATATACGCGATCAAATTGTGGACGCTTTTGTTTGTAGAAATCCGCTGTATCCTTGAGTTTTGTATTCTTATTCTTTAATTTATTTATAATGTTAATATGTTATTTAGATTCGATTTTCACTTCTTTTACAACTGCTCGTTCGATAATTTGAGGTTCTTGTTGTTCAAATTCTTCTAGTTGCTTTCGGGCAAGTTGTTCGGACTTACGAGCTTGGGTTACCTCTTTCTGTGCTTGCTGAAGGAGCTCGTCCTTTTCTTTGAGTGACTTTTTGACTTCCCTTAACTCTCAACCAATTTACGAATTCACCATGTACCAAATCATTTTCTTTTACATGCTTTAAACGCTTACCAATCTCAAATATCGACTGCCCTGCAATTTGCTGATAGTTTTTTATCTCCACTGTAATGACATTAATATCGGTTGATAAATTCATGATTTCGTTCATTTTATTCACCTGCTTCTAAAAATACTAATGGTAGTCCACTTGAAGTTACCTAAGGTAGTCATTTATGCAAAAAAATATAATCATGTTAGTTTTTTCATTAGCAATTCATCCGTCGATACACCATAAATTTCTGAAAGTTTACCTAGCTTATCGATACTTGGTTGCCTAAACCCCCTTTCCATATGACCGTAAGCACTTTTATGACAATCCAGTTTTGTCGCTACATAACTTTGAGTATAACCTTTCATTTCCCTTAACAGTTTGGCTCTTTCTTTGTTAAATTTAATCATGTAAACCACCCTTGTTTAATTCGTTGAATTTATCATAACACCGAAACTACCCTAGGTAAACATAAAAATAAAATTTTTCTGCAGAAATTTTATTTGTTGTCTAATAGTAGTCAAATCTGTTACCTTATAGATAACAACTCTTACAAAGGAGCTTTAAAATGGAAAATATCATTGGTAAACGTGTAAAAGAAATACGTTCAAATTTACGAATGACTCAACAACAATTTGCGGATTCTATAAGTGTCAGCAAATCTTTAATTTCATTAATTGAACTTGGTATGAAAAATCCTTCCATTGAAACCATTAATAAAATGTCTACCAAAGGGAATGTAAGTGTAGATTACATTCTTGGAAAAACAGATCAAAGAAATTCTGGCGAAGAACTCAGCCCGGAAATAAAACAAAAGCTAGACCACACTGTGAATAGAATCACTCAATTAACCGAGGAACAACAAAAATTCCTTCTTAAAATGATAAACGGCATGGTTGACAATATGGACGATTGATAGCAAATGAATGCTAACAATCGTCTTCTTTTTTATTATTTTTTTCAAACATATCTATTTGTTGTAAAAAAGTCACAAGATCGTCCTTTGCCTTTGGATTTTCTTGTTCTGTTTGTTGAAATAAAACTTCTAATTTCCCAGTTAAACCCACTAGTTCTTTCTTCATCTCGCATCCATCCTTTTCCATTGTTTTATATAACGTCTGTTTCCTATCTAATTTTTTTGATAATAAAATTGCTAGCGTCGGTTTTTAGTCGATCGTCCGAAAACCAACATTCCGTAAGAAGCACGAAAGGACGATGCGATTTTACGCAACGTCCTTTCAAATATACGTTATTCACTAACTTTTAGTTAGGTACTTACAAACCTAGTGCCCCCCGGGTTCTTTGCTCATATACTGTACATATTCAACACCTTTTGTTTTATTAGAAGCATTTTCTTTTTCGATTGTTCCTACGTTTAACATTATTGTAAACACACTAGCAAAACTTAATAATATTATCCCGAATTTTCTCATTATCTTTCAACCCTTCCAAGTTTCTTTTTTAGTACATCTATCGTACGTTGAACTACCTTCGCATAATGATAATTCGCTACCCTTTCAAACCTTACCAGCGCTCGTTCAAGTCCTTCTAAGTCTTTGTTGATCCTAGCAATATAATAATCTGTAAATGGTGAACTACCGCGTTTCTGGACTAAATTGTATATCATTTCCAGTCCTTTTTCCTTATCTTCATATAATCCTATGTAGTATCCTAATTCTGAAGTATCAATGTAATCAAAATTAATTTTCTCTAAATTAAAACCAAATTCGATGTATAGGAAGTTCAGCGTGGTATTAAATGCTTTATATTTCCTACTATCTCTAGAAACTCCATGCCTATCGAGAAAATCGATACTATCTAAAATCCATTTTTCTGAAAGATTTTGGTCCTGAATCATGTAAGATTCTCCGACACAGCACATCGCTGTTGATTTAAGTACAGTTATCTCCAAATCACTTTCTAATATTTCATTACATAATGCTCTACATTCTTCTAGTTCATCGTTGAATAATTTAATATATGCAACTCGATCTTTATAATGTAGTTCTAAACAAGATTTGATAAATCCTTTTGTCATATCGCCTAAATTCTTTTCTACTCTATCAGAATATGGATGCATAGCCCTAATGTTAAAAATGTCATACATCGAAAAACTGTATATCATATTAACTAAGACCCCACACTCAGCCTCCATCGAAAATGATTTTTTATCTAACTCGTCTATTAATGGTTGGCCTTTTTTTTCGTTTTTGTTTCTCATATTAAAATATTTATAAACACATAAATACTTTTTTAATTTATTATGATCTTCGTGTGCTGTTATAAGAGCATCAATATTTTCAAATTCGCCGACTCCCTGATAAAAAACTAAGGCCTTACGGATATTCAATGGATTTTCCATTAACGAAATAAATTCATTAAGGACCGTTTTTCTTTCCTCCATATTTTCATAAAGAACGGTTGTTATACGTAAAAAGTTATCAAACTTCATTTCAGCAGTATTTCCGGAAACAGCATCAATAATTACTACCCGATCTACCCCAGTCTGCCTTTCAATTTCAGGAAATGTAAGTTCTAATTCATCAGCTTTCTTTTTAATCTTCTGCATCAATTCTTTCATCAAATTACGGTTGATTTCTTTTCGTAACTGTTTTTTCGAATTTTCTTTGATCGCTTCCATACTACTCCCTCCATAATACAAAAAAGCCTCTATCCAAACTTTATCAATAGGAATACTATACTACGAGATTCTTTTTGTGTTAAACTACGAAGGAACTCGTATGTAGCGAAGTGTTTTCCTAAGGTGGGTTTAGGAAAGCGGTGTAATTGTGTTCTAGCACTCTTACACACGCTCTGCGAGTTTTTGTATATTATTTTTTACATTAACCTTAAGATTAAATATTCCAAAAATTATAGGTAGAATTACACACCTTCTAATTAATAAAACAACTCTCTCATCACATAAGTTATACATCTTACCTTTATATTTTAACATGATCAAGTATGTCGAATATAGGTGTTCACACTAGAAAATAACTTTCTCAATATGTTTACTAATCATCTAAATACGCTAAAAACATAAGAGTAAATGTTTTGTTAAATAACTAAAAATTCACATAAATAAAGATAAATATGTTAAACTGAAATCGGGTAGGCAACCCGAATGTGTTGTTAAAATTAAAGTGGTTATCAAGTCGGAGGAAGGCACCTTAGGGTGTCTTTTCTTTATAAAATTCACATTAAATTAATTAAACTTTATAAAGAGATATGATAAAATGTAAAGTGGGTGGGAATCCAGATATGTTTGTGCTGTAAGAAAAGGCTTATGTAGATCAAGTAGGGAGAGGCACTTCAAGAGAGTGTCTTTTTCTTATACAATAAAAAAGCGTAGCACTGGACGCTACGCTTTTAACAAAAAAATCTGAGTAAGTAAGATGATTATACATGACTAAAAGAAAAAGTACAATCTTAGATCGATAGCAATGTATTATTTCAATTCCACCTATACCTAAAACACTCTTAAAATAAGTTTATTATACAACAAAGAGCACCTATACCCAAGTGCTCTACGCAGGATATACTCTATATTCTAACCTAAAATTTCACATATCTTACTGTATAAGAA
>NZ_JBFPJH010000137.1:0-8554 GCF_040838255.1 Bacillus sp. C30
AGGAATCATCCTTTTTACATAGATTATACCCTAGATTTTAGACAGGTTCTAAAAGATTTAAGAGGAAGCCTAGGAGAAGTTCGTTATTCTATTTATGCTTTAAAACCATATCCGACACAACAATTAGGGCTTAAGCAGGCGATAGCAAGTAAAATAAAATCTTTAAAACAAGAATATGAACTAGATATTACATATCATGAAAGAGGTCATGCACGTACACTCAGCTTTTCAAAAGAAAGAGTTATTTTTGATACATTACAAGAGAGTTTGCAAAACATTGTAAAACATGCACAAGCAGAAAAGACTGATGTTTTACTTAGCTATCAAAGTGAGCACGTGCTTTTAAGGGTTAAGGATAATGGAGTCGGCTTTTCACTATTTGAGTCTATGGTTAAAACGAAGAATGAGCCACATTATGGTATATTACATATGAATGAACAAGCTGAACAATTAGGGGCTACTTTACAGATTGATAGTTCTGTAGGGAAAGGGACAGAAATTACACTATTAATTCCAGATTCACAAACAAGGGGTGCGTAAAATGATTAAGATATTAGTAGTGGATGATCATGCTTTTTTACGAGACGCAATTCGGAGCATACTAGAGGATGAATCTGATATGAAAGTGATTGGAGAAGCTAGCTCTGGGGACGGAGTATTGGGAAAAGTAGAAGAATGCAGACCAGATTGTATTTTGATGGATATTAATCTTCCAGGGAAAAATGGGATTGAAGCCACAGAGTTAGTAAAAAAAAATTATCCAAATTGCCGAGTGCTTGTGTTTACAATGTATGAACATGATGAGTATTTAATGGATGCACTCCAGGCTGGTGCTGATGGTTATTTATTGAAGGATTCATCATCGGAGCAGGTAATAGCAGCAATTCGAATGTTATATCGAGGCGATCCAGTTATTCATCCGCGTATGACTAAAAAATTAATTACATATCATCAGCAAAAAATGAAATTAGAATCAAATGAAAATGAACTGACGGAACGTGAAAAGGAAATTCTTTTTGAATTAGTAAAAGGACTTAGTAATAAAGAAATTGCTGAAGCTCTATATATTAGTGATAAAACAGTTAAAATTCACATCAATAAAATTTTTAAAAAACTAAATGTAAAAAGTCGATCGCAAGCGGTGATTTATGCTGTTCGAAATCAATTGGTTCCGTTGGATTAAATAAGAGATGTTTAAAAGAACTATCGTGTTTCTTTATTCTATATTACAAAGAATAAAGGGCAAGGTAGTTCTTTTGTACTATTTGGGCATAGAATCATTAGAAAAAAATTACTCCTTTTGTTCAATGTTCAGAAAAATCAAAATGTGAAACAATAAAAATAGAATTATTGCTTAACGCTACTAATAATTCATGTTGTAAATCATTGTAGTTGGAAACAATTTATGGGGGCTTTTATAGAAAGAAGATTAGAAGTGTGGGGATGGCGATAGTAGTGTTGGAGATTCTCGATTATTTTAAATAGATTCAAGGTTGATAGAATTGCCAATGCTAAATAGGAGCTCAGAGGATTTATTTTAGAAAAATAATTTTAATAATAAGGAGATGCGCTATGAAGAAGGGGAAATTCGGAAAAATACTTATTGGAACGCTAACTGTTGGTATGTTAATGTCTCAAGGAATTCCATATAACGTATTGGCAGAAGAGGTAAATACAACTACTTTAACTGGGATTGATGATGCAAACGCTATATTGAAAGGTCTTACAAAGGAACAACGTAATGCCTTAAAAACGTTAGATACAAAACAAGGTTTTGTTATTTCACCAGGCATCAATACAGCAAGTCCTGATAATGTGAATGTGATTGTAGAGTTTAAGCAAGCACCTAGCAAAATCGAGATGTTAAAACAAGCAGCTAAAGGGAAAAAAATAGCTCTTTCAACTGCGGAACAAAAGGTAGAAGCATCTCATAAAGAATTTAAATCAGAGTTTGAACAGCTTCAAAAGAATAAAGATAAAGGGAAGAATTTTAAATCTGCCAAAATAACAAGAGAATATAAGAATGCTTTTAATGGTGTAGCAATTTCGTTACCTGCGAATATGATTGAAGACTTAGTTCGCACTGGTATTGTTAAGCGCGTATGGGAAGATAGTGAGGTCAAAATTGATTTGCCGAAAGAAACAGCTAAGACTGCTGCTGAACCCAAAATGGCAGATAGTGTACCGCAAATTGGTGTGGACAAGCTGCATGATGAAAAAATAACAGGTAAAGGAATTAAGGTAGGTGTACTGGACACAGGTATTGATTACAACCACCCGGATTTGAAAGATGCATATAAAGGATATCGTGCAAAGCAAGGTGAAGATCCAAGCAAAATAGATCCGAACTCAATAAAAGGATGGGACTTTGTTAATAATGATGCTGATCCAATGGAGACAACGTATAAGGATTGGCAAAATTCTGGAGGATATCCTGAAATTTATGATGGAAGTGCATATTATACATCCCATGGCACTCATGTAGCTGGGACAATTGCTGCAGACAAACAGAATAGTGTGGATTATGCAGTTAAAGGAGTCGCTCCAGATGTAGATTTATATTCATATCGTGTATTAGGTCCATATGGAAGTGGACAAACAAGCGGTATTCTTGCTGCGATTGATAAAGCAGTGAAAGAAGATATGGATGTTATCAATTTATCACTAGGTGCGTCTATCAATGATCCTTTATATCCTACTTCTGTCGCAGTGAACAATGCGATGTTAGCTGGTGTTGTTACAGTAGTAGCGGCAGGGAACACAGGTCCAGAAGAAGGGACTCTTGGGTCACCTAGTGCAGCAGCGCTTCCAATTACAGTTGGAGCAAGCGATGCTGCGATGAACATTCCAACGTTTTCAGCTAGTGCAGGTGATTTACAAGTGGATAAGATGATGCTACTAGGTAAAAGTTTTACTGATAAAATTGAAGACTTAAAAAGACAATCCATACCCGTGGTATATGCAGGACTTGGGAAATCAGGTGATTTTACAGGGAAAGATGTTAAAGGGAAGTTAGCTCTTATCCAACGCGGTGAGATTACATTTGATGAAAAAATTAAAAATGCTAAGGAAGCAGGCGCAAAGGCGGTAATTGTATACAACAATGTAGATGGGGAAATTACAAGTTATCTTGGGGAAAGTACTGCATCTATTCCATCATTCCGCTTAACAAAAGTAGATGGTGAGAAATTGCAAGCAAAAGCTGTACAAGGGGATGTGTCGTTAGCGTTTGGGGAACTTAGTAATATAAAAACAGAGGGAGATCACTTAGCTGATTTCAGCTCCCGTGGTCCTGCAACTAAAACAGATGATATTAAGCCAGATATTGTAGCACCAGGTGTGTCTATTTTCTCAACTGTTCCTGAATATATTAATGATCCAAAGGATGGAGAAAATTATCCGGTAGCGTATGGACGTATGTCAGGTACATCTATGGCAACTCCTCATACTGCGGGGGTAGCGGCACTCATTTTACAAGAACATCCAAACTATAGTCCATTTGAAGTAAAAGAAGCACTTATGAATACCGCAGTTGACTTAAAAGAAGAGCGTTCTGTATTTGAAGTAGGATCAGGCCGAATTGATGCGTATCGTGCGGTTCATGCAGATACAGCTATCGAGGTTATTGATAAAACATCAAACGTTGTAAATGATGAAGAAGTAGAAATTGAAGAAAAAACAGGTTCTATTGCATTCGGGTATAAAAATCAATTGGGAAATGGACCTATTAAAGATAGTCGAAAAGTCTTAATTAAGAACAGCAGTCAAACAGACGGGAAAGAGTTTAAATTAGAAGTAAAGTTTTCACCAACAAATGTAGGTGTGAAGGACGCAGCGAAGAATGGTGTGAAGCTGAACGTACAAGATTCTATTAAAGTGGCTCCTGGTACATCAGGGGAAATTAGCCCTGAAATTATCATTCCAGAAAACGCTGAATTCGGTAGATATGAGGGATATATTCATATTTCAAATAAAAATAATGAAAAAGAAGTATATCAAGTGCCATTTGCAGTGAAGTTCACAGAAAAGGGGATTGAATCTGTAGATTTGCTGAGAGACGCAATGGCAACAGATGGGTCTAAATTCCATCCATTTATGGAAAGCCCAAGTTCACCGCTGACATTTAAATTAAATAGTCCTCTTGAAACCATTGATGCAGTTGTGAAAGATCGAAAAACAGGAAAGGCATTAGGAGTCGTTGGTACACTTAATGCAAGTAGTCTAACACCGAATGTTGAATATATGATGTTTTCTGGTATGGGAGGATATGTATTTCCGTTCACAGGAGATCCTGCCCATCCAATTGGGGATAAACCTGTTATGTTGCCTGATGGAGATTACGAATTGAACTTCGTTGGATATGATAAAGAAGGGAAATCTTATACAAAAGGCGATAGCATTATCATTGATAATGTCATACCTGAAATGAAATTTACGGATGTACAACCTGGTATTCATGAAGTAAATGATTCTATGTTCAAAGAAGAAGATGGCCAGCGGGCATTATGGGTGCATGGTAATGTTTATGATTCTACAGTGGATGCATTAAAGGCAAAAGGCCTGCAGTATGACCAAAAAGCTAATCAAATTGTATATTATCAGAACTCGGCCTTTCCATCAGGTTGGCTGAATACAATTCAGGCCAATGGTGACTTTAAATTTGGAGTACTTCCAGAAGAAATAAATGAACCGTTAAATTTAAAATTATTTGGATATGACCTCGCAACTGCAGGGAATATGGCAACTGGATATAAAGATTACGTCTTTGTAAAAGAAGGGACAGAATACGCTGTTCCAAGTTATGACAAAGATAAAATAAAATTAGGAGAAAAAATTACGTTAACTTTAAATCTTAATAATGTAAAACAACTTACGGCAGGTACATTTGAAATCCCTTATGATAAGCAGCTATTTAAATTTACAGATGTGAAACCAAATTCAGCGCTTACGGAATATGCAAAACAACATGGATTAAACTTGACATTAGAAGATCCGGCTATAAATACAGAAGGAACTTGGGAAAACAAGGTGAAAGTTGGCGCATCATTGGAAGGAAAAGAATTTAAAGGATTAGATGGAGATACACCATTTTTAGATGTTACATTCGAAATGACGAGCGATGAATATTTTAATAATTTAACTGCATTTGGAGCAGATAAGTTCTCTTATACAAAAGCTGGTGCATCAGAAGGTACTGAGATTCCTGTGTTTAAAGATAAATCTTTTGCTATTGTTTCGAAGCATTCAACAGTTACAGGATATATTGGTCCAGAAGCTTTCTTGAATGAAGAGGGGTATTTAGGTAAGAATGATTACACAAAACTAGGAGCAAAAGTTTACGCAGTTGGCAAGGATGGAAAGAAATATACAGGAACGGTTAATGATAATGGGCAATTTGAAATTCATAGTGTTCCTGTAAGCGATAAAGAATATGATATTTTCGTAGAAATGCCGGGTCATTTAAATAGTAAATTAACTACAAAAATAGGGGAAATGCAAGATGGAGAATTAGTGGGACAAAACTTTAGAGCCGATATGGATGACAACCTTGCAGGTGATGTAAACGGCGATAAAATGGTGGATATTCAAGATGCTAGAATAGCAGCTCTTTCATATGAAAAAGGAAAAGTGGCTGCAAAAGATGGAGATGTCAATCAAGATGGTGTTGTAAATGAAACAGATATTCGTTTTATCGAGAAGAATTTCTTGAAAAAGGGTCGAGATGCTAAAGAAAATCAGAAGCCGAAAGAAAATGTAGGGCCAGTGACGTTAGATAAAATCTTACGTTCTATTGGTTTAGAACCAAAAAAATAAGTGGACAAACTTCTAGAGTAAATAAAGCAATAAGACAATGAATATAAAATTAAATGAGATTGGCTAACAAATAACCGGTAATGATTTACGGTAACATTACCGGTTATTTTAAAAGTAATAGTCGTTTGGGTACATGAAGTAACTAGCTTAAAGTTAGTTCGCTTTCGTTGTGGGACAAGGTAGTTGCTTAATTATTATTGTTTGTGGGCTGGAAATAGGGTTTGTAGTTTAAACTTTAAAAATAGGGGGACTTGTGAAATGAGTATTAAGAAAAAACTTGGTATGGGTGTTGTAACTGCAGCGCTTGGCTTATCTTTAATTAGTGGGGGAACATATGCGTATTTTAGTGATAAGGAAGTATCACAAAACACGTTTGCAGCCGGTACTTTAGATTTGAGTGTTAATCCTGAAGTTGTTATTAATGTCGACAATATTAAACCAGGTGATGAAATGGAGCGTGGTTTTCAATTAGTAAACAAAGGAACCTTAGCAATAGGAGATGTGAAACTTCTGACAGATTACAGTGTAATCGATGCTAAAGGAGATAATGGAAATGCTGATTTTGGTGATCATATCCGTGTTGATTTCTTGTGGAATTTGGATAAAAATGAGGTTCCAATTTGGTCTACTACATTATCTGAATTAAAGGTAGCTACGCAAAACGGAAGTATTCCTGATCTTGTACAAAAAGGTGTTGTAGACCGAGAAGGAAATGGACTTGCTCCTGGTGATGATGATACTTTCTACGTAATGTTCACATTTGTAGATAACGATGAAGAGCAAAATGTATTTCAAGGGGATTCATTGAAGTTAAATTGGACCTTCAACTCAATGCAGACAAAAGGTGAAGAGAAATAAAGATAAATATTATATATGAGAATGAATTGATGAAGAATTGAGGAATAGAATTTTTAATAGTGTAAAGGTTGATTGAGTGAATCAACCTTTTTTATTTTGTGAGAAAATTATGCTTAGATTATTTGAAAAAAAGTAGCTTGAAAGTTACGTTACGTCATCTTTTATACTAAAGAAAATAGGATATAGGGGGATGGTGTAGATGACTTTAAAATGTATGTGGGGATGGAAAGAAATTTTATATTTATTTGTTTTTGTATTTCTGATTGTACCAGTAATGGTTGAATCTCTTTTTTATGATTATGCTTTAAAAATAATAGGGAACTCATTATATGCTGGAGTATTAATGGGACTTATAATGGCAGTGATATTTACATTTTTAGTTTATCTTTTTTGCATAAAAAGATATAAACTGTCGTGGAAAGATATTGGAATTCGGAAGCTTTCATGGAAAGATTTATTGTGGACATTTGTAGCGGTTATTTCTTTGATTGTAGTGAGTGTTGGAGTATTAATGATAATGGAGAAACTGGGGATTTCTTTCGAAAATAGTAAAACGGAGACGATCCAAAATGATAAATCAATATATGCGTTCTGTATCGCGGTAATTGGAGCAGCAGTTATATCACCAATCTATGAAGAAATTTTATATCGAGGTGTTTTTTATACGTTTTTTCGTGATAGATATGGCATATGGGGCGGGGTGCTTATAAGTTCAATAATATTTACCGTTGTTCATATTCCAACATATAACACATTACCGGTGAATTTTTTAAGCGGTGTAGTATTCGCGTGGTTATATGAAAAAACAAATTCTATTTTATCGGCTATGATTGCACACGCACTATTTAATTTCATAGCAGTACTTCTTACATTTATGTCGAATTAAGAAGATATATAGGAGGGATACAAATGGAAATAGCGGTAGAACGTGTTTTTACGAATGAAATTTTAGCAAGAGCAGCAAAGGCATATCATGTAACGGTGGAAGAAAAGCCACTTGGTGATTTTGAAAATTATATTTTTAAGGCGAAGGGTAAAAATAATGAAGATTACGTATTACGCTTAACCCATTCTTCTCATCGGTCTAAAAAAGAGGTAGAGGCCGAACTAGATTTTTTACGGTATGTTGCAGAACATGGGGCAAAAGTGGCGGGACCTCGTAATTCAATATCTCAAAACCTTGTAGAAGAAATTGGAGCGGAAGATGGCACTTTCTTTTTCGCGTCTTTATTTACATATGCACAAGGTGAGCAAGTAAAAGGAGAAGAATCGCCTTATTGGGGAGATGCTTACTTTGAAGCGTGGGGAAAAGCGATTGGACAACTGCACCGCCTTACAATGGATTATCCTAAAACAGACTACCGTGATACGTGGGAAGAGGATGAAAGTAGCATTGTTAATGGATTAGAAGATGAGAAGGTGAAAGGGATTGCCACTGTATTAATGGATGAAATAAAGGCTCTTCCAATCGAAAGAGAAACGTTTGGCCTTATGCATGGCGATATTCATCCAGGTAATTTTCATTATGATGGAAAAGGGCTAACAATCTTTGATTTTGATGACGCTGCCTATAATTACTTCATTCATGATTTGGCAATGGTTCTTTATTACTCTGTTCTTTTTACACCGTGGACATTGGAGAAAAAGACGGAATTTGCTCGTAAACAGTTACAAGTGTTAAGAAAGGGGTACGAATATGAGCACAGGCTGGCGGATAGTTGGTATGAATCGTTACCGTTATTTTTACGGTTACGTGATATAGGCCTATACGGTACGATTCAAAAGAAATTTAAGAGGAAAGATATGCCAGAGGATTTTCAAAAGTTATCAGATGAGTTGTATGAAAGAATTATAAAGCAAGAGGCAATAGTGAATATATAAT
>NZ_JBFPJH010000011.1:0-39396 GCF_040838255.1 Bacillus sp. C30
CTGATTATTAGTTGAACCAATCGGGCTTTTACGGGCAGTTAATCTCCCACCTAACTTCCCCGCATGTGTCGAATTTTCAGGTGGGAGTCTTACTGCCCGTTAATGCGGGGTAAAAAAAGGACTCTTTCACTTTTTGAAAGAGTCCTTTTTTTACACATGGTGACAAGCAACAAAATGATCTTCACCCACATTACGAAATTCTGGTACATTCGTTTTACAAACATCTGTAGCAAAGGGGCAGCGCGTATGAAAACGGCAACCTGACGGCGGATTTGCCGGACTTGGAATATCCCCTTCTAGAATAATCCGTTCTCGCTTAACCGTTGGATCCGGTATTGGCACTGCTGATAACAATGCTTTTGTATATGGATGAAGCGGATTCGCAAATAACTCATCACGTGGTGCTGTTTCCACAATAGTTCCTAAATACATAATTCCAATTTTCGTACATAAGTGCTCCACAACACTTAAATCATGTGAAATGAATAAATAGGATAATCCCTTTTTCTCCTGTAATTCACTAAACAAATTAATGATTTGTGCTTGAATAGATACATCTAATGCCGCAACAGGCTCATCAGCTACAATAAATTCTGGATCTAATACCATCACCCTTGCAATAACGATACGTTGACGTTGCCCACCGGAAAACTCATGAGGGTACCGGTCAATATGATACGGCGCTAAACCACATAACTCCAATACTTCTATCACCTTTGCACGGACATTTTCTTTCGTCGCTAGTCCGTGAGCCAACATTGGCTCACCAAGCGCTTCTCCAATTCTCATTCTTGGATTTAATGAACTAAATGGATCTTGAAAGACGAGCTGCATATTAGGACGATGCTTTCTCAGCTCTTCTTTTGATAAAGCATGAACATCTTGACCTTTAAATTTCACTTCACCTTCTGTTTTTTGAACGAGACGGAGAATTGTTTTTCCTATCGTCGTTTTCCCACTTCCAGACTCTCCTACAAGGCCAAACACTTCTCCCTTATCAATTGTAAAGCTTACCCCATCTACCGCTTTCACATGTCCAATCGTTCTACTAAATACGCCGCCCTTAATCGGAAAATACGTTTTTAAGTTCTTCACTTCTAATAATGGTTCACTCATTGCCCAGCACGCTCCTCATATAACCAACAAGCTACTTTATGATCCTCGTCATGCACATTAAGATTTGGCGCTTCATTTTTGCATATTTCCATGCAATGTTCACAGCGGCCACTAAAGTAGCAAAACTCATCTAAGCCAACTAAATTTGGAACTTGCCCTGGAATAGAATAAAGTTTGTCTGTTCGTTTCCCCATTACTGGTTTTGATTTTAGCAGCCCTTGCGTATATGGATGTTTCGGATTTTGAAATATCTCTAGTACCGGTGCCTCTTCAATAACTTTTCCACCATACATAACGACAACATAATCGGCCATTTCTGCTACAACACCTAGATCATGTGTAATTAATAAAATGGACGTTTTAAATTCCTCTTTTACTTGTCTTAGTAAGTCTAATATTTGCGCTTGAATCGTAACGTCTAGAGCTGTTGTCGGTTCATCTGCAATTAATAACTTTGGATTACAACTAAGTGCAATAGCAATCATAATACGTTGTAACATGCCACCGCTTAATTCGTGCGGATAAGAATGGACAATTTCATCAGCACGAGCAATACCAACTTTACGAATTAATTCAATTGCTTTTTTGTATGCTTCGTTTTTGCTAAGTAGTTCATGCTCTCTTAACGTCTCAACAATTTGCTCTCCAACAGTAAAGACCGGATTAAGCGATGTCATCGGTTCCTGGAAAATCATCGCGATATCATTTCCTCTTAAACTACGAAGTTCTTTCTCTTTCATTCCTAAAAGACTTTTTCCTTCATAAAGAATATCACCACCAACGATGCCGCCAGATTCAGCAATAAGTCCCATAATAGATAAAGCCGTTACACTTTTCCCGCAACCTGATTCGCCTACTACACAAACTGTTTCACCTTCTCGAACTGAAAAGCTAACATGATTGACAGCCTTTACTGTACCTTCTTCCGTCTGAAAGTGTGTTTGTAAATCCTTTAGCTCTACTACTGCTCTACTCATGCTTTCTCACCTACCGCTTCATCTTTGGATCTAATGCATCACGAAGTGCATCGCCAAGTATATTAATTGATACAACTGTTATAAAGATTGCAAAACCAGGCGGGATCCATAACCACGGACGCTTTTGGAAATCGATTAATGAGTTTGCTGCACTAATCATATTTCCCCACGATGGTGTAGGCGGGACAACGCCAAGTCCTAGGTAACTTAGTGCAGACTCTCCTAAAATAGAACCTGCAACACCTAATGTGGATACAACAATTAATATCGGCAGAACATTTGGGATTAAATGATATACAATTTTCCGGTAATCGTTTATCCCGAGTACATCAGCAGCTTGCATAAACGATTGTTCTCGCAGCGATAAAATTTGACCTCGTACGAGGCGTGCAAGTCCTGGCCAACCTACTAAACTTAAAATGATCATAATGACATAAAGACGATAATCAGATGGTACTTTCCATTCTGATAAAATAGCTCCCATTATAATAAGTAACGGTAATCCTGGCATCGACATTAAAATATCCGCGAGACGCATTATAATATTATCGACGATACCACGGTAGAAACCTGCAATCGCTCCTAATAAAGCACCTAGTATAACGGATAACACCATTGAGGCTAAGCCAATTGTTAATGAAATCCGTCCTGCTTGCATAAGCCTCGTTAAAATGTCTCTTCCTAATTGATCTGTGCCAAGCCAATGAGAAAAACTAGGTGGTTTGTTAATTAACGTAACTTGTATTTTTCCTGATGCATACGGTGAAAAGAATGGACCAATAAAACAAAATAAAAACATAAAAACTAATGCGTAAAATCCTATAAGTGCCATTTTATTTTTCTTTATCCTTTTAAAAGCTTGCCTCCACGGCGATGATCCATTCCTTCTTTTCTTTTTTTCTTTTTTTTCCGTAGTTGCTGTAACAGTTTCCATCTCTTTCCCCCCCCTTACTTCAACCGAATACGTGGATCAACAACTGCATATACAATATCCGCTAAAAAGTTTGAAACAATTGTCAAACACGAAAGAAACATCGTAAATGCCATTAATACCGTATAATCACGAAAATTAAGTGCTTCTAATTGAATATTACCGATACCTGGCCAGTTGAAAATTTGTTCTATAATAATTGCCCCTGAAAACAACCCTGGTAATTCAAATGCAAGCAATGTAATAGCCGGCAAAATTGCATTTTTTAATGCATGTTTATAAATAACGGTCTTCTCCTTTAAACCTTTTGCTCTAGCCGTTCGAATGTAATCTTGCCGTACAACCTCTAACATACTCGTTCTAAAATAACGAGTTAATGAGCCAACTCCAAGAAGAGTTAAAATAAATACGGGTAAAACCATATGCTTTGCAACTTCTATTCCGTAAGCAAGCCCAGTTGAATTACTCCCAACATCAATCATCCCGCCTATCGGTAACAGCTTAAAGTCAACCGCAAACACTTTAATTAAAAACAAACCGATAAAGAATGAAGGAAATGACATCGCTGCAAATACACCAATTGTTACAAGCTTATCGAATAAAGAATGTTGCTTTGTCGCTGAAAATACACCGATAATAAGTGCAATTAGCCAAATAAAGAACAATGCAATAATCGCAACAATAAACGAATTCCATATAAATTTATTTAATAATGACGTTACAGATTCTTGATATTGAAGAGAAAAACCAAAGTCCCCCTGCAATGCATTACCTAGCCAGTGAAAATATCGCTCAACAATTGGTTTATTCAATCCATACAATTCCCTAAGTTCAGCTGCTCTTTCCGGTGTAATCTTCGGGTTTGAATCAATATAATCTCCTGGAAGAAGTGCGAACAGGAAGAAGATAATAATCGATGTCCCCAACAGTGTAGGAATCATTTGTAACAGCCTACGAATGATATATGTTTTCACCCTTTTTCTCTCCAATCTTATGCTTAAAATAGAAGAACATTTTTTCAAAGCGGCACACTACTTGCCGAATGAAAAAATGTCTTCTACTTATACATTCTTCTCGTTATTTTTCGATAGATAGAGCTGGTAAGTTTGCACTAATACTATTGTATTTTTCAGGGTCAATTCCTTTTATATTCCCGTTATAACCAGTAATTGTTCTACGATAGTTTAATAGAATTACTGGTGGATCATCACTTAATTCTTTATACAGTTCTTTATAGATTGGTTTACGTTTTTCAATATCTACCGTTTCAATACCCTTTTGAATTAACTCATCTACTTTTGTATTTTTATAACCAAGACTCTTCTCATTGACACCCGACAAATATTCACCAGCTGTTTCACTCGGATCACTTGTAATTGGTGTCGAAACAGAAGCTAAATCATAATCACCTTTGTTTACCTTCGAAAGCATAGTATTAAAGTCCATAAATTCAGGGTTAAATTCTACACCTATTTCTTTATAATTCTCTTTTGCAATCGGAATTAATAAATCGCTATCTTTAGCCGAACTTGGGCCGAAATAAGAAAGCTTTAATTTTTGACCATCTTTTTCACGAATTCCATCCGAACCAACTTTCCATCCTGCTTCATCTAATAATTTTTTCGCTTTTTCTTTGTCGTATTCATATTTATTAACTCCTTCTTCCGTATAAGCCCAAGAAGTTGGATGAATTGGTACATTAGCTACCGTACCGTATCCTTTCAATGCTGTATCAACATATTTTTTACGATCTAATCCGTAAATAAGTGCTTGACGAACCTTTTTATCCTTTAAGTACGGCTTATTATTATTCATATAAATATAGCTAAATGACGCTGCTGTTTCGATTTGGATATTTGCAAATTCTAAAGCCTTAGCCTGTTCAAGAACTTCGTCACCAGTACCTAGGCCAGTGTAGTCAACCTCACCTGTTTGGAATAATTGAAGCTTCGTATCACCAGAAGTAATTTTATAAATGAAGTTTGGAATTTTTGGTTTACCCGCATAATAATTTTCATTTGCTACAAATCGCACTTCTTGCCCTGGGATATACTTTTCAAATTTATATGGACCCGCAGCTATCGGTTTTTCATATAACGCTTTTAAGTAATCTAAGCTTGTATTTTGTTTGTAATCTTTTCCATAATAAGCTTTTGATAATACCTCTCCACCTAAGGCTGTTAGTGCCTGTGAATTAACTTTTTCAGTTGTAATTTTAATTGTCTGTGGATCAACAACTTGAATTCCTTCAATAGAAGTTGCTTTTCCTTCTTTATATTCTTTACCACCTTTAACAGCATATTGAGAAATGTCTTTGTCACCCTCATATGCCTTATCATGTAAAAGCGTCAATGTGAACGCTACATCATCTGCTGTTAATGGTGAACCATCGCTAAATTTCAAATCTTTACGTAAATGGAATGTATATGTTAACTGATCAGAGGAAATATCCCACTTCTCAGCTAATTCTGGAGTTGGTTTTCCTTGTTTATCTGTAGATACAAGGGATGCAAAAATAACTGAAGTGACGTTTCCATCCCAACCATTTTGTTGGAAATATGGTAAAAATACGCCGCCTGGTTTACTAATGCCAACTACTAACGTATCTTTTCTATTCTTCGCTTTATCTGGTACTTTCGTCTTATCTGTCGCAGCAATATTTTCAACTTTTATATTTTTTAAATCTTGCTGTTTTACTGGTTCTGTAGAAGCCGTATCCTCCTGTCCCCCACAAGCAGATAACACAAGCGAACTACTCAGTAATACCGAAAATACACCAGCCCATTTTTTTGTCTTTTTCTTCATTGTCCCCACCCTAACTTTTTTTTAATAATTACACCTTATGAACTGCTTGCCTAATGTATGCCTCCCACAGCAACATTTTATAGCCAATCGGAAAAGTCGGTTTTGGTTATAAAAAAATAGTTGTTTTTGAGGGGTAACAATCTTATTCCGACCTTTCCGGTAGACTTTATGGTTATTAGCTTATATCTTTCAGTATATTTTGTCAATTATTTCTATATAAATATTTCGATAATTCCCCAAAAATTATTGAGCAATATTCAATTTAGGTAAACTTAACAAAATACCATTATAATTATCTTCTTGTAATCCTTGAATTCGTGCATTATGTGCAGACACGACTTTACTATTGTTTAAGAAAATAACAGGTGGATCTTCACTTAACTCTTGATATAGTTTTTTATAGATTTCTTTTCGTTTTTCAATATCCAATGTTTCTAATGCCTGCTTAGCTAATTCATCTACTTTCGGATTATGATATCCATCATAATTACGCTTACTTGTCGAAACAAACTCCTCAATTGTTCCGCTCGGATCATCAATCATCGGTGTGGAGACCATCGCTAAATCATAATCTCCTTTAATTACCTTGGAAATCATCGTATTAAAGTCCATGTATTCAAGATTGAAATCTACCCCAATCTTTTTATAATCCTCCTTCATAACGGGGATCATCACATCATTGATTTTACTTGCAGAAGAAGCAAAATAACTTACCTTCAATTTTTGGCCATCTTTTTCACGAATACCATCTGATCCAGCTTTCCACCCAGCTTCATCGAGCAATTTCTTCGCCTTTTCTAAATTATATTCGTATTTATTGATTCCTTCTTCTGTATACGCCCACGAAACTGGTGTAATTGGTACATTAACGAGTGAAGCGTATCCTTGGAAATATGTATCAATGACCTTTTGACGCTCTAATCCATAAATAAACGCTTGGCGTACACGTTTATCTTTAAAGTATGACTTCTTATAATTCATTTTAATGTAACCGTATGAACTTCCCGTATACACATTAACATTAGCAAAGCCTAACTCTTTTAATTGTTCAATCATCTCCGCATTTGTCGTGAAGCCATCATAATCTACTTCGCCCGCTTGAAATTGTTGCAGCTTCGTATCACCTTTTGTAATTTTATAAATAAAGTGCTCAATCTTCGGTTTACCTTCAAAATAATTTTCATTTGCTACAAAACGAACTTCTTGACCTGGAATATATTTATCTAGTTTATAAGCTCCTGCTCCCATCGGTTTTCCATATAACTCTTTTAAATACTCTAAATTCCCTTGCTTATATTCTTTACCGTAATAAGCTTTTGATATAACTTCTCCACCAATTAACGATAATGTTTGGGCATTTACCTTTTCAGTTGTAATCGTAATTGTTTTCGGATCGATGACTTGAATCCCCTCAATAGATGTAGCCTTTCCTTCTTTATATGCTTGCCCACCCTTTATTGCTGTTTGGCTTATGTCCGTTGCACCACTATAAGTTGGATCATGTAGTAAAGTTAATGTAAATGCTACGTCATCCGCTGTTAACGGTGAACTATCACTAAACTTTAAATCATCTTTCAAATGAAACGTATATGTAAGCTGATCCTCCGAAATATCCCATTCCTTCGCTAGAATTGGAATTGGTTTCCCCTCCTTATCCAATCCAACGAGAGGAGCAAAGATAGCTTGTGTTATATTACCATCCCACCCATTTTCCATAAAATGCGGAAGGAATATCCCGCCAGGGCTCGGCATTCCCACTACAAAGGTATCCTTTCTTTCTTTTGCCTTTGCTGGACTTTTTGCTTTGTCACTCGCTTTAATAAACTCATCTTTTACTTTCGGCATCTTTGTTGCTTCATTTGTACTTGTCTCTTCTTGAGCACATCCTGCTAATAAAACCGATGTACTAAGAAACGTAAAAAGTAACCCTTTAAAAACCTTTCGCATAATTCTCACCCTTACTTTCCTGTTTTTTTATTAAGTGGTAACATAACGCCAATTCTGCAACTATCTTTACTTTACCTATAAAAATAGTATGAATTAATTTCAAGATTATTCCTTTTCACTAGTTATGTCAATCCTTGCTAATTGATGTCTTTCAAAAAATAAAAAACACCTTCTATTACCTAATAGTCCCGCATAGAATAATAACAATTAACTACCAAGAAGGGGGCGAAAATATGGACAACCTATTCCAATATGTCCTGCACTATGTATTATTAACAATCATAATAGTCGGGGCGTTATTACTATTCCCTTTCTTCCCAAAGTTCGTCCTCTTTTTAGCTTTTTTTATTATGCTCGGGATCGCTATTATAATTTCAACAAGGGAAGATACCACACAAAAAGAAAGCAGAGTTCAGCGCATAAAGCTGTAACTCTGCTTTCTTTTTTCAGTCATAACGTATTCTTGTTAAACCAATTACGAAAAATACTCCTGCAAATAAAATGAGTATACCAATATATCCTCCTATATCAGCTAATGTACCTCCCCTTACAATTAACTCAGTAAAGCCACGCATCGCCCACGTTTGCGGAACAAAATTTGCCGCCGCTTGCATCCATGAAGGCTCAATTTCAATTGGCCAATAAAGACCACCAATCATACACGTTGAAATTACAACGATATTCCCTAGTGCGGACTGCTGTTCTGTTGTTTTCACGATACTTGCCAATAATAAAGCTAGACCAATAACCGCTAATAGCAATACTGAAACGAGTGTAATAACCCCTAATAAATTTCCCCACTGCACATCAAATAATGAATGCGTTAATATCATTAAAACACCAAATTGAATCCACCCTATTAAAAAGAAGGAAAGGATATATCCTGCTAGTATTTGAACTTTTGAAACTGGTGCCCCTAATAAACGAGACCAAACACCAAGTTGTCTAGCTTTCAAAATAGTTCCCGTCGCACTTAACATGACAATCATGACGAATAGAATTGAAAAACCTGCCGCTCGCCCTGTAACGTTATTTAACTTTTGATCATCGTGTAAAATCAATTCTTTTTGAATCGAAACAGGATCTATTTTTGTATAAATTGTTTCATACATCGTTTCCCACGAAGTGTTACTTTTCTTCTCAAAATCTCTTGCTGCACTAACTTCTATCTCCATCTTTTTTAATGCACTTGCTAATACTTGCTCTACAGAAGTTCCACCCGTAAAATCAGCACTGGCTTGAAATTGGATATTTTCTACTTTTCCATCTAGCATACTCTTTTGAAAATCTTTCGGAATGATGATTATACCAGATGCTTTCTTATCTTCGATCCTCTGTGTCCCTTCCCTATACGTTACCTTTTCTATAGAAATTAAATCACTTTTCTTTATTTCCTCATAATACTTGCCAGATAATACAGAACCATCTTTATCTACTAAACTAATATTTACTTTCTCATTCCCACTTCCGCCTAAAAGTCCACCGAATATGAGTGTAAAAATAATAGGCATTCCAAACATGAGTATATAACTTTGTGGCTTAATTAAAATTTGTTTTAATTCTAGCCAACAAAGCGCCCAAACTTTCTTCATCATTTCCCCTCCTATCTCGTACGTAAACGTAACGTTCCAATCATAACGGAGATAATTCCTGCACTACATAAACTTAAAATGACAGGGAATAGCACATCCCAAGATGTTCCCGACATAATATTTAAAAAGCTCGTAAGTGCCCATTTATTCGGAGCAATATTTGCAACTGTTTGAAGTGTATCGGGAAATACGTAAATCGGTAACATTGATCCTCCTAATATAGCTAGTATTTGAATACCGATTCCCCCCATTAAGTCTGCCGTTTTTTCCTCACGAATAAAAGCGGCGATTAACATAGATAAACCAGAAACACAAATTGCATAAGAAATTCCCAACACTACTATTTGAGACACATCTGCGCCCCATTCCACATGAAACATAAAGTGTGTAGCAACTATAAATATTCCAAATTGTATACAGGCAAATAGTAATGTACCTAAAAACTTCCCGAATAAAATTGAAAATGAGCTCGTCGGTGTACTGAACAAACGCGCCAACGTTTCAGTTCGTTGCTCTGTTACAACTGACTTTGCACCTACTGTTATGTTATATAGTAAAAACATGACTAACATTGCTGCTGCATAATATTGCATCGCTGCAACTGTTTTTTTGCCTACCGTTCCTTTTTGGATGTTACCCACACTTGCAGTTGCTATCGTCTGTAGACTTCCACTTACCTCTTTTGCAACTTGTGCTATATCACTCTGCTGAGATTTTGCTAATTCTGTTACAACACTTTTAGTAGATACTGCGACTGTTTGAACACGTTCTGAAAAAGAGCGGATCATTGACTCAGCAATTTTTGCTTGTATATCTTTTGATGGGTCTATAAGCACCTTTGGTTCTTTTAATTTTCCATCTTGTACTTGTTCGCTCCATTTATTTGGGATGGCAATTCCTACATCTATTTTCTTTTCCTTTAACATATCTTCAAGCTCTTCCCGAGAGTTAACTACCTTTACTTTCACATCATCTTTTATTTCTTTAGATTGCAATACATCTTTTTGAAAGACATCTGCAAACTCATCCGTTCCCTCTTGATAATAGCCAATTACTGTTTTCGGTAGTCCACCACTCTCAAATACATTACTTAATGCTGAACCTAAAATGGCCGTTAATACAAGTGGCATAATTAACATCATCATAAATCCGCGCCGATCAATTAAACGGATTTTTAAATCTTTCCATGCAATAATGAAACTTCTCATCTCGTACTAACCCCCTTAATCACGAAGTGAACGTCCTGTTAATTGTAAAAAAAGTGCCTCTAAATTCGGTTCTTTTACTTCCAGTTTTAAAATTTGAGCTTTGTTTTCAACAACTTCTGAAACAACTATGCCAATTGCCTCGCCACCATTTAGTCCAATATCAATCGTGCTACTATCTTCGTCAAAAATAATCCGCTCAACAACAGGTAGTGCCTTCAACTTTTGTAGCAGTTCCGTACTGTAGCGATTTAATTGCAATTTCACCATAAACCCATCTGTTAGACGATTACATAGCTCTCTTTTCGTTCCTAGTGCAATTACCTTCCCATGATCAACGATGGCAATTCGCTCACATAAATACTCAACTTCTTCCATGTAATGACTCGTATAAATGACCGTCATACCTTTTTCATTTAACTTTTTAACAGTCTCTAAAATATGATTTCTCGACTGCGGATCAATCCCGACTGTCGGTTCATCCATAATTAATAACTCTGGTTCGTGCATAAGTGCTGCACCAATATTAATACGCCTTTTCATTCCACCTGAAAATGTTTCAATTTTATCTTTTCCCCGATCCTGTAAACCGACGTAAGCTAACACTTCCTCTGCCCGCTCTTTTGCAACTTTTCCATTTAAACCGTACATCTTTCCCCAGAAGATTAAATTTTCCTTTGCTGAAAGTGTCGGATACAGCGCAATGTCTTGCGGGACAATACCGATTTTCTTTTTCGCTTCTAATGGATACTCTTTTACAGATTTCCCACCAACTTTTATATCACCACTATCGTATGGAATTAACCCGCAAATCATTGATATCGTCGTTGATTTCCCCGCTCCGTTTGGTCCAAGCAATCCAAATGTTTCACCTTTTTTCACTTCAAAAGAAACATTCTTTACGATTTCCTTCTTGCCAAATGATTTCGTAATATGATCTATGACTAACATATTGATTCAGCCCCTTTGTATTCATCTACACTTTCATTGTAGAAAAATTTCTTCTTCTCTCCATCACCCTTAAGATAGAAATACAAAATAAAAAAGCAGCAAATTCTGCTGCTTTTTCACACTTATATATGCCAAAAGTCATGTGTACATCGTGACGCCATACCTTACTGCGTATATTGCTGCTTGTGTTCGATCTCTCAGTTCTAGCTTACTAATCAAATTAGAAACATGATTCTTAACAGTTCCCTCTGTAATAAATAGCTTTTCGGCAATCTCTTTATTATTTAACCCCAGTCCAATTGCTCTTAAAACATCTACTTCTCGCTCAGTTAATTGTTTTAGTTGTTCTGGTGGGTTACACTCTACTGCCACTTTCGTCTTTTTTAATTCCTCTATAATTTGCGCTGTTATATCCTGAGGAAGCACAACCCCGCCACTATGCACCGTTAAAATTGCTTGCGCGATTGCATCTGTCTCCATATCCTTCAATAAATAACCACTCGCTCCTTGCTCTAATGCCTCAAAAATAAGCTCACTATCACTAAAAGTTGTTAACATAAGAACCTTTATATAAGGAAACTTTTCTCTAACTAAACGAGTTCCTTCAACACCATTCATACGAGGCATCCGAATATCCATCAAAATAATTTCAGGCTGTAATTGTTTCACCTTTTGTACGACTTCATCCCCATCACTAGCCGTCCCTACCACTTTCAGTTCCGGACGTAAATTTAATATCATTGCCAAACCATCACGAATCAGTGATTGATCATCAACAATCATAATTCGAATCATAACGCTCCCCCTATTACCCATGTTTTTTCTCGGAGTGGAAATTCGATTTTTAGGCGAAAACCTTTTTCTATTTCACTCTCAAATTGAATGATTCCACCATGCTCCTCTACACGTTCTTTCATATTAAGTAAGCCAAATCCAGGGCTTACTTCATTGACTCCCATACCATTATCCAAAATACATAACTTAACTTGTTCCACTGAACAAACTAAACTCACTTCACATAAACTAGCTTTTCCGTGACGTTTTGCATTCGTTAAAGACTCTTGCATAATACGAAGCAACGTAGGCTGTAGTGACAACGGAATCAAAACCGGATCTCCTTGTAATTGAAAAGATACTTGTACTTTCGTCACTTTAGAATATCCATGTAACATTTCACGCATATTCTCTATTATGTTCCCTAGTTTACTTTCCTCTTTTAAGGCATGCACAGAAGCTCTCACTTCTTGAAGTGATTTTCTAGCTAACCCATGGCATGTATGTAAAACCTCTTCTGTAGCGTCCGATTTTTGTTTCCATAAAACCTCCGCCAGTTGTAACTGAACAAGTAATGCCGTCATATTATGACCAACAGTATCATGAATTTCTCGGGCAATATCATTTCGCTCCCGAACAGCTGTCAATTCTTCTACCTCTTTTGCATATAGACGTAATTGCTCATGTGCTTCTTTTAAAGCTGTATGAGATAATGCTAATTCCCCATATTGCTCATCTACCATTTGCCGAGCAGCTGTAAGTTTTTTTATTAAGTTTCCAGCTAAAGCACTGAAAATGATAAACATAAAGTTAATTGCATTACTCTCCAATTCCAGACTCTCTGTATGTTGATACGTATGTAGTATATTTATAAACCAACAAAGAAAGAAAAAAGCGATAAAAAAATAAGTCATCCTTTTACGCCAATCATGAATAAATAATCCTACCGCATCAATTCCAAATATAATTAAATACAAACATGTCTCGGGAAATAAAAACCCTAATAACGCTGTGACAATACCGTTTGTGAGCAAGGTATAAAAAACAAGTTTCCTACTCCCTTTTGCTTTTACAAGCAAAATATGATTCACAATATAAATAAAAAGTGCAATACCGACAAAAATTTGTAAATTTTCTGTTTCACGTGAAACATGATTTGCGTAAACTAAGCAAATCATGACGATTGTAGCAATCCGCGCATATCCTAACATAAAATTCTCCCCACGTTTTAGTGACCTAAAGTTCATTCTATTATCACAGCAGCAAGAAAATTATACCAATTTTTCTGCTTTCATTATACTAAAAAGAGCAAGCCCTCCCCCAAAATATGAGGAAACAACTTGCTCTTTTTCATTCTATTTTCTTTACTCCACAATATTCTCTAACTCATTATATAACTCCGCTCGTAAAAACTCTTTTTTCGTTTTTTCTTCATATAATTGTTCAAGCATTTCAACATCAACTACATTTTCCATTTTACATTCGAGTGCATATATATCTTCTTCTATATGCATTAACTCATTTTCAACTGCCTCTAAATCCCTAGACTTCTTCTTTTTTATAGGCATTACTTCTAACGTTTTATTCCCTTGCTGTTGCTGCTTCTGTTTTACTACCTGTTTCTCAATTCTTTCTTCCCACTTTTGACGAGCCCATGCATAGTTCCCTGCAAACTCAAATAATTTGTGCTCATCAATCCAATATGTCTTTTCAAACAATTTATTTAAGAAATAACGATCATGTGAAACAGCTAAAATCGTCCCATTATATTGTTCAAGGGCCTCCTCTAAAACCTCCCTTGATTCAATATCAAGATGATTCGTCGGTTCATCTAAAATAAGAAAGTTAACATCTTGATACATAAGTTGCGCGAGCCTTAACCTCATTTTTTCTCCACCGCTAAGTTGCGTTACTTTCTTAAAAACAGCTGGACCATAAAATAAGAAACGAGCTAATATATGTCTTGCTTCTCCCTCTGTTACAGCCACGCAATCTCTGAAAGCTTCCAATACATTGTTCTTCATATTCCCGTACGCATGTTGCGATAAATAACCAATTTTCACACTACTACCAATCCGAATTTCTCCAGCATCTTGCTGCATTTCTTTTAGTAATAGTTTTAATAACGTAGTCTTTCCTGTACCATTACGTCCAACGATAGCTGCGCGCTCCTGAAAACGAATATGCAAATTTACTTTCTCGAATAAAGACCGTTCATCAAATCCTTTACTCACTTCTTTCATTACAACAACATCTTTCCCGCTTCTCTCTTGCCCTTCAAACTGAAGTCCCATCTGTTTTCTATCCAAAATGGGTCTCTTTAGTTTCTCTATGCGCTCTAATGCACGTTCCATATTTCTGGCTCTCTTATGCAATCCTTCATTCGGCGGATTCGCTTGATTTGCCCATTCACGTAGACGCTTAATTGCTTCTTTCATTTTCTTTATTTTCTTTTGCTGTTCTTGATACGCTTGAAATTCTTGAAGCAGCCTTTCTTCCTTTTCCTCAACAAACTGTGAATAGTTCGTATGATATACGTGAATTTCTCCATCTTCTAAATCAAAAATTTTCGTTACAACTTCATCAAGGAAATAGCGATCATGCGAAATGACCATAACTGTTCCTGTATATTCTTTTAGAAATTGCTCTAACCACTCGACTGCAAATAAGTCCAAATGATTTGTTGGTTCATCTAACAAAAGTAGATCTGGTTTCTGCAATAGCATATACGCAAGGCTTACTTTTGTTTGTTCTCCACCACTTAACTCCATAAATGATCTTGAAAATAGTTCAGTCACCTGTAGACCATTTGCTACCTTCATAATATTCGCTTCTATTTCATAACCACCGAGAAACGCGTACCTTTCTTGAATTACTCCGTATCTCTCCATCAATTTTTGTAAAGCAGATGATTCCTGTTCTTCCGCCATATTTTTTTCTAAAGCATGCATTTCTATCTCCAACTCTTTTTCCTTTTTAAAAGCGGAGCTTAATACATCATATACATTCATTTCATTATTAAATTTTGGAATTTGTGCTACATGACCGATGCATGTACCTTTCTTCATATGAATGGCTCCTGCATCCAAACTCTCCATTCCTGTTAGAAGCTGAAAGATAGTTGTCTTCCCACTACCGTTACGACCAACTAATCCAATACGTTCTCCATTCTTTATTTCAAGCGATATATTTTCAAATATGATGTTTCCACCAAAAGATTTCTTTACATTATTTACACTACAAATTGTCATTTTCCGTACTCCTTTCAATATAAAAAACCATGGGAAAGAAACATTCCCCATGGTTTTTGTCATAGAAAAAGGAAGCCAAATAGCTCCCTTTTCACACGTTTATCAAAAATGGGTGAAGAGACTTCTATCGTTCAATAGCTACTATGCAATTGTTAAAAAAGGGCATACGTATCCCGTTAACAACTGCATCATGAAAAATCGCACGACAAATATAGATATAATCTAAAAATTTTGCGCGCGTAGCTAAAGAACATTTCATCTCATTCACTCCTTTCGTACGGAATTTAATACTTACTTCTTTATTATACTTCCCCGATTTATGTTTGAATAGTCATTTTTCTGAAAATAATGAAGATAGACTAAACATTTCAATAAGTGACATCAAATCTTACAAAACTGTTATGTTCACGTAATGGAAAGCGATAGTACGAAAAGATGCCTCCCTATACAATAAAGATATAAACAAGAGAGACAAAAACAAGGAGGAAACAATCATGATGAAAGAAATCGTAAAAGCAATCTTTGAGGTATTAGTGAACGGACAAGCAGTTGTAAAAGAACTAAACGAACTATAAAAGGGAGGAAAGAACTATGATGAACATGGTAAAAATGATCTTACATGCTTTAGTTGATGCGAAAGCAGTTAGCCAAGAATTAAACCAACAATAAAAAGGGGTATATGAATATGAAGAAAGCCATTATTGTAATCGCAAGTACAGCAATTGCCTTATACACAATAAAAAATAGAAAAAAGAAACAAAATGAAAATGCTCTATATTATCCATACACACTATTAAAGAAAAAATAAAAGACAAGGTACCCTATTGCAATGAGGATATCTTGTCTTTTATTTTTCCCTATTCCCTTTAAAGGATTTCCTTCTCCTTTTCCCGAATGTATTAAGCGGGATTTTTACATATATTTTAAAGGGGCATATACAAATGGATACACAACAACTATATTTTTTAAACGATATCGGTAAACAAAAACCAGAAAGCATTCGGAACAGAAGCGCTGCATGTCCTTTTTGTGACAGAGAAAATTTAACGGATATTTTAGCAACTGAGGGCTCTATTATTTGGTTAAAAAATAAATTTCTTACATTAAAGGATACCTTTCAAACCGTGCTAATCGAAACCGATAATTGCGAAGACCATATCGCAACATATACAGAAGAACATATGAGAAAACTAATTCGCTTCTCTATTCTCCATTGGTTAAACTTACAGGAAAATGAAGAATTCACTTCTGTGATTTTATACAAAAATCATGGTCCATTTTCAGGCGGAAGTTTGCATCATGCACATATGCAAATTATCGGAATGAAACATGTAGACTATCTTGAAAATATTGAGGAAGCAAATTTTCAAGGGGTAATTGTTCAAAAAAATGAACGCATTGAACTCAATATTTCAGAGCGTCCTATTATCGGCTTTACTGAATTTAATATCATCATTGAAGATATTGCATTTATAGATGAAATGGCCAATTATATTCAGCAAACTGTATGTTACATACTGACAGATTTCCATAAAGGATGTAGTAGTTATAACTTATTCTTCTATTACTTAAACAGGAAAATCATTTGTAAAGTTGTTCCTAGGTTTGTCGTTTCACCGTTGTATGTAGGATATAAAATACCGCAAGTTTCTACAAAACTAGAAGATGTGAAAATACAACTAGCGCAGTATTTCACGAAAGAAAAGGATGAAATTATTCATAAAAAAACAGAGTAGGTATAGAAAACCTACTCTTTGATTACACCTTTATTTCGATAGTATACATCCTCTAATCCGATGTTATACTTCATATTGTTATCCGTCCACTCTGGTCCTAAATTCCCTGGCCATCCAGATGTATTCGCTATATATTTCAGTAATGCAAAATCAGTCAAACCTTTTTGCACCCCGCGCTTATAACCTTTCATTAAATGCGGCATTGCAATTTGCGCATTTGTACGTGGATCTTTCAGCTCTTCATCAGTTAAATGATCTGGCGCAAGCCCACCACCGCGGTGTAATTGAAACAATCCGAATGAAGTTCCGTTATCTCCAACACTTCTTGGATTTAACCTACTTTCATGTTCGGCAATTGTAAGAGGTATCCATTCCGGAAGGTTTACTTTCTTTGCTTCCTCTATAATGATTTGTTTCATCTGTTTTGCTTCTTCTGAATCAACATAGCTTGTTTCATTCATTAGCTTACCCATTCCTTCAGACTTTCCTTGGAAATATAAATACACTCCAAGAACAACTAAAAATCCTACAAAGAATTTCTTCACTACCTCTACCTCTTTCTCCGCTGAAATTTGTCCCCTTTCAGCCTTCCTTTTACAATTACCAACACTCTATCATTCTCTTACCTTTCAATCATAGCAAATTACTATACATATTATCATCATGCTTTAGACCGATTTTGCGAAAAAACATATGGTAAATACGTGCAAAAATGTAACTTACATGGACTATAACTTATTTCTTGTATATAATTGTAAATTGAATTCTATATATAGAATAGGAGCATAAATAAATGAAAAGAACTCTACTAATCTTTTTCAGCATTTTACTACTCATTCCTATACATACCTCTGCACAAACATCATCAAAATCAAAAGTACTCGTTTTGTATAGTACAGAAGACAACAAAATTACAAACAATGTACAAATCCTTAATACTCAGTTAGGGCACTTTACAAAAGATATAACAGTAAAAAGCTTAAAGGAAGTAAAGGAAAGTACTGAATCATCTTCTTATACACATATTGTTTATATCGGAGAGAAAAAAGAAGATTTTTCTATTGCAGCAAAACAATTTCTAGAAAACTTCTCAGGTCCCATATTAGTTTTAGGACAAAATGTTGAACAATTATCTAATCGTTTTTCTTTCATTACCTCGAAAGAAACCGATATACGAATTCACACTATAGAATATCCGACTAACCAGTTAAAAAATGAATTACATGAAGAACGCTTAATGAAGAAAATTGAAACAAAAGGAACAACTCTTGCTTACGCCTTGAGTGCTGATGGAACTCATCCGTTAATCATTCAGCAAGGAACATCCTATTATGTTGCAACTCCAAACCTTTTCGATTGGATGTCTCATTACGTCGGTGAAATGTTATTTTCTTATTTCGGACAAAAACCTGAAACAAATAAAACTTCAGCTTATTTACGTCTTGAAGACGTTCATCCAGCTGTAGATGTAAAGCAATTAAAAGAAATCGCTGAATTACTAAAAGAGAAAAAGCTCCCTTATATGATTACCGTTATCCCTGTTTACAAAGATCCAGACACAGGAAAAACAGTACATTTAAAGGATAACTCTGAATTAATCGATGTTTTACACTTTATGCAAGATAATGGTGGCTCTATCGTTATGCATGGTTACACACATCAGTTTTATGATAGTGAAACTGGCGAAGGTTTTGAATTTTGGGATGTAAAAACAGATCAACCAATTCGCCAACCAAACCATGAAAAATCAAAAACAAAAAAAGATTTTCAGTCTACAGAAGACTATAATAAATACGTAAAAAACGGGAAAGCCTTCGAAGAAAAATATATTAAAGATCATATTGAAAAAGGGATTACAGAGCTTGTAGAAGCTAAATTATATCCAGTTGCCTTTGAAGCTCCGCACTATACAATGTCTCAAAAAGGATATGAAATACTATCACAATATTTTTCAACTTATGTAGGACAAATACAACTAAACGATACAACTTGGAAATCAATGCACTCACCAGCTTATATAATACACCGTCATTTTTGCATGGGATGAAATTAATTCCTGAAACTGTTGGCTTTATTGAAGAAGGGAAGCCACAAGCTATAGCAAAAATGAAAGAACGTGCTTTATCTATCACTAAACTATCTGATGGAATTATCGGTGCATTTTATCATCCTTACTTGGGCGTTGAACCATTAAAAGAAGTATTAAAAGAACTAGAAAGTATTCCAAACATAGAGTGGATTGATTTACAAAAAGACATGAATGAAGTAAAAATGAAAGATATTCATATTACTACTAATAAAGAAGGCATTCACGTTGAAAAACCAACAAGTGCGAATGACATAATTGATTATATAAAACAATATGGGTTCTTCCTTATAATTGGGTTCATTATAATTGTCTTTCTTTTATTATTAAGACGTGCGAAAAAATTAGAGTCATAAAAAAAACACCAAGCGAGATGCTTGGTGTTTTTTTATGACTCACTAACTTTATAAAATCGCACCGTATTCGCATATATTTGCTCAGTAACTTTCTCTACTGATATTTTTTTTATTATACTAATTTCTTGTAATACATCTTTTATCATATAAGGATGTGTCATCGTATCCTTCTGAAATTCCCACGGCCCATCTGTTTCTACCATCATATATTCAAGCGAATAATACGAAACTATTTTTCTAATTTTCTCCTTATGTAAAACATCCGGTGTGATAGAAATATAATAACCGTTCCTCATCATCCGTTTCATTGTCTCTTCACTTCCTTTAAACCAATGAAAGTGTGCACGCGAAACTTTATATTCTTCAAGTAAACCACATACAGTGTCAGTATCTTCATCAACCGCATGCAATATAATTGGTAAATCGTATTTACTAGCTAGTTCCACAAACTTTTTTAACACCGCTATGTATGGATCAATAGCAATATTTTCATCTTCTTTCCTTAAATAATATGGGAGTCCCACTTCACCAATCGCAACAATTTCATCTACATGATCTTCAATTAATTTATAAATTTTCTCACATTCCTCTTTATGAATCGGCTGCTCCGGATGAAAACCTATTGCTGGATGTACAAAAGGATATCGCTTTGCTAAAGATAAAGTTTCTAGACATGATTGATAATTCATAGATACTGCAATAAGCCCTTGTATCTCTTTACTGTTTTCCACATCTATAAATAATCTACTTTTCTCTTCATTCTCATATTGATCAACATGTATATGGCTATCAATCAATTTCATCTTTATGCCCCCATAAAAAAAACAAGAAAGGGTCTTCCTTCTTGTTTTATCATCTATATTAGTTAACAATTAAATTTGTTATTATATCAAATAATCCAATACATACTACGGCAACAGTAAAGTAGCTACAGAAATCTTTAATTGGAAACTTCACTACTTCTTCTTTACGCATCCCAGTTTTCTCCCTTCTTAATATATCCCTAATTATTTTTTATCTATTTGTATCTATTATGCAAAAAATATGACAAATTTACTATCGAATTAACTTACATAAACCTTACAATGTTGTAAGATTTAAAAAAAAGCCTCATCTTAAGCTAAGATGAGGGCTATTCAAAGTTAGTTGGTTTTTCGTTCTTCATTAACATTGCGAATCAGAAAGTAATAAAATGAGACTTTCTAGTTACACTATATTAAATTTACTATCTTTTAACTATCGAATTGCATTACAGGAGTCTTACATATTTGTAAGCTATGTGTAATGTAATTCGATAGTTCCCCTTACCTATACTTTGTACAATAAGGTTAGAAAGTAAGCCAAATAAGAAGAATACTCACATAACCAAATTACATTGCTAGTAGCCGACTCTTCTTATACCTTTCACTCATGCTACTACAATGTACCCCCTTCCCCTTTATATAATAAGAAAAGCCTTAGTCCATATGGACTAAGGCTTTTCCACGAACCTAAAATACCCCTACCTAGTATTTTTATTTTCGACAAAAAATAGGCGGGGGTATAATTCGCTATCTCATCGTTAAAAGTTTACTCTTCGCATTAATAGGAATATTTACAGCTTCAATTTCTTCAATTGCCTCGCCGTAGCGTCCTTTTGCGTACACCTTTAATGCTTCATCTCTCTTTAACATATGCTTAACAGTCTTCTTTATTTTTTGTTCTCTTCCACGTTCATCAAATGCAATAAATTCATATTCATACCATTCATCACCAACATGCTGACCAATCGCATCCACAATTGTATAGTATTCTTTCGTCGTATAAAGCGGATTATATTTATCAATAACTGGTCCAAGTTTCGTAGGTAGTAATACTACTACTATCACTACCATAGCTATTACAGTAGTAATTATTTTTTTCTTCATAATACTGATCTTCCTCCTCTGCAGGATACTTATACATCCATTCTAAAGAGCAGGAATTTAATCTACCATTCAATCCCATTACATTACCCTTACATTTTTGTAAGAATAAAGTGAAACTTTAATCAGTGGGGGTTTACGGGCAGTTGATCTCCCACCTAACTTCTTTGCTCCAGCTGAATTTTGAGGCGGGAGTTCTACTGCCCGTTAATGCGGGATAAAAAAAGATGAACGAATTTTCTCGTTCACCTTTTAGCTTGCTTTAAAGCCACCGCCAAGTACATCACGCACATCGTGAATGACAACGAAGGCATCTTCATCAACTCTACTAATAACTTGCTTTAACTTAACAAGCTCTTGTTTATTAATAACGATATATAAAACTTCTTTATTTTTACCAGTATATCCGCCGCGTCCTTCTAATACAGTGACACCGCGTGTCATGTTTTTCGTAATAGTCTCTCGAATTAAGTCTGGTTGATTTGAAATAATCGTAACAGCTGTTTTTGTATCCATACCTTCCACGATGAAATCAATTACTTTCGCTCCGACAAATACGGCTACAAGTGTATACATTGCCTTTTCTTGTCCTATTATAAATACAGAACCCGCAATTACAACGATATCAATAATAAGTACGCCTTTACCAACGCTCCAACCTAAATATTGATTTGCTAGTCGAGCTAAAATTGCCGATCCTCCTGATGTACCTCCAGCTTTGAACATACAGCCTAATCCGATACCTACAAATACACCAGCAAATAAAGCTGCTAGTAACGTATCACTATTTACTTGATATTCGATATGTTCTGTAACATATAAAAACAAAGATGTTTCCACAATACCTATAATTGTGTAAACCATCGTTTTCTTATCAAAAAATTTATAACCTACAGCTAATAAAATTGCATTCAAACCAGAATTCACAATTCCTGGTGACCAATCAAATAAATAGTACGTAACAACCGTTAAACCAATAATTCCACCCTCTGATAAACGGTTTGGAATTGCAAAGTAATTAATACCAATTGCGAATAATAATGAACCAATTGTAATTAGTGTTATTTCCTTTATACGTTGATTAACCATAGTTCATACCTCCCCCCATTTGACATTGTATCACTATCTCCTAGAGGTTTAGAAGTTGTTTTTATTCCGCATTTTCCCTCACAAAGACCAAGATATTATGTTTAAACAAAGGGGTGATTAATTATTCATATTCGCTCTAACTGTACGGACAAAGCGCTCCACATTCCCACTCTGAATATACTTAGCTCTAATGGTTTCACGATTACAAGCACATTCGAAATATGGACGGAAATCTATGTCATCTATATGCAAATATGAATACTCTTCAAATATCGCAGGATAGCACGGAAATTTCCCGTAAAACAGAAGACGTCTAGTAGTGGCAACAAAAATCCCATGTTGATAACATAAAGTAAAGTCATCCTTTTCAAATATCCCTACGACAAACGCTAAAATCTTTTCGTCATCCTCTACATATTTTTTCATACTTAATAAAAGTTCATTCATGCATATCCCTCCAAATTCTATTCATTGTTTTAACACTTGAAAAGAATCCATGGATTATTACAGACCGGTGTAACTCTTTTATAAAGTATGAAACGCGTTTCCTGTCAAAGACATTTCAAAAAATAATCCGTTATGTGATTATACACATAACGGATAAATACTAAACCGTCGAGCGTTCCACAAGTTTATACGGAATTTCCATCTTTTCTTGTTTAGAACTTTCATCACTTACTTGCCTATAAAACATTTCAAAAGCCGTCTTACCTATTCCCTTTAAATTTTGGTCAATGGTTGTCAGTTGTAAAACTTGAGAAATCGGTTGATTATCAAAACCAATAATCGCTAAATCCTCAGGAACTTCAATACCTAATTTTTCAACTTCTGTCATGATCCCAATAGCAACTTCATCTCCTGCCACTATTAATGCTTCAGGAGGATTCTCCATCTCCTTGAATTGATGTGCAACTCTTACACCATCTTCTAACGTAAAGCATTCTGTGAAAATCCGCTCTTCCATCACTTCTTCATCTATTAATTGTAGCTGTTGTTTATAAGCATCAAAACGTTTCTTACTACTTGGCCCTAACTTTCTTCCCGTACAATATCCAATCTTCTTATAACCTTTTTCAATAAGGTAACTCATCCCTAATTGAAAGGCATTAAAATGATCTGTATATACACTCGATATGCTTTCAATATCATTATCCTCACAAGCAATAACCGCCCCATACGCTGCATAAGGCTCTATAGTTTCCCACTCATTGGCACGAGAACAAATGATAAGACCGTCTAGTTGCTTTGTTTTCAACATATGTAAACTTTTCATTTCTTCTTTTTTATTGTAGTTCGTTTGACAAAGAAGCACTCGATAGTTGTGAGCTAACGCAACTTCCATCATTCCACCCACCATCGCATCAAAAGACGGATGATTAATATAAGGTAAAATCACGCCAACAATATTCGTCTTCCCTTTTGATAAATGAACAGCATTTGCATTTTGCGAGTAATTCAATTTCTCAACTATTTCTAAAACAACTTTCCTTTTTTCTTCACTTACATATGGATGATCATTTAATACCCTCGAAACAGTCGTAACTGAAACCCCAGCCATCTTTGCAATATCTTTAATATTAGCCATACACTCACCTCTACTTTTAACTTAATGAATCACATGAACATATGTCAAATCTTCTCATCATGACACTTTCATTCGTTTTTCTTACAAAAGTGTAATTTTCCTGTAAGCTAATTCGATAGTGACTCTCCGTAACATTTCATATAATTAAGTCAGAAACAGGGCAACAACCATTTGAAAAGGAGTGGATCTATATGATGAACAAAATGAAAACGAACAATTTCTTAAATACAATGAGCTTGGTATTTTCCGCTCTTATCGATGCAAAAGCTGTTGCTTCTACATTAAACAGGTAAGGAGAATGCATTATGAACAACATCACTTTTAATAAATCAGATTTTTTAGGACTAGCTAGCGGCACGGTTCTTCTTACTGCTTTCATTTACGCTGCTACACTATAACTTTGTGTCCCCTTTCCCCTTTATATAAATAATAATAAAAAAGACGACCATCTATACCCGGTCGTCTTTTTTATCTTTGATTCGGCTGCAAAACTTCCTTTAGTTCTTCAAACTTTGCATTTAATTCATCTGTCATCATCTTCATAGCCGTTTTTCGATCTATTTGTTCTTCAGCATCGATTTGAATTGGGTCTCCAAAAACTAATCGCGCTTTTTTTCCTTTTATCAATTCTTTTATACTTGATGGACCAACATAAGCTGCCGGTATTAACGGAACGTTAGAACGCATTGCAATCGTAACAGCCCCAGCTTTTAGTGAAACGTCTTCTGATGACCTCGTCCCACTCGGGAAAATCCCTACTACTTTTCCTTCTTTTAATAAACGTGATGGAATTTTTAATGTGCTTGGCCCTGGATTCGCACGGTCTACAGGGAATGCATTTACATTTTTAAAAAACCAATTTTTAAATTTCCCTTCAAACAATTCTTTTTTTGCCATGTAATGAATTTGGGTTGGGTACATTCCTGCCGCTAGCATTAAAACATCCATAAAACTTGTATGTGTACACGCAACAACGTAAGGGCCATCTTCCGGTAATTTCTCTCTCCCTTGTACTTCTACCTTCCCAGCCATTTTAAATATATATTTCAACGAAAATGTAATTGGTTTATACATTTGTTTCGTTCCTTTCTGAATATCCGAAGTATAATCATTTTCTTACAACGATTATAACACTAAGTTTTAGGAGTTGGTAATAAAAATAAGTATTTATTGTTAAATTTCAATTCTTACAAAAGTGTAATTTTCTTGTAAGCTAATTCGATAGTGGCTCCCTCCACTATCTTATACAATTAAGTCAGAAAGTAACAACAACCATTTGAAAAGGAGCGGATCTATATGATGAACAAAATGAAAACGAACAATTTCTTAAATACAATGTGCATAGTATTTTCCGCTCTTATCGATGCAAAAGCTGTTGCTTCTACATTAAACAAGTAAGGAGAATTTATAATGAATAACATGACTTTTAATAAATTAGATTTTTTAGGACTAGCTAGCGGCTCGATTCTTCTTACTGCTTTCATTTACGCTGCTACGCTTATATAACCTTGTTTCCCCTTTCCCCTTTATATAAATAATAATAGAAAAGACGACCGTCTATGCCCGGTCGTCTTTTTAATTTTTTCTTTCCTTCAAGTCTTTTAAAAGCTGTATCAGTTCAGCTTGTTGTTTTATATTTTTACGACCGTTTCGATTAATTGCTGCAAGCTCGCAGGCAACTCCAGCAGCAAAGAAAAACAATAAACTTTCTAACATATAAAATCCTCCAGTTGCCTATTAAACAGCTTGACGCAATTGCTTTTCTTGCAAAATTTGTTTATTTATATTTTCTTCTTTTCTCTGACAAACATTATTACGAATAAGCGCTGCAATAACAAATAATGTTCCTACAATATCAAATGTCGTTATTTTATACCCTTGTATCATCATAATAACTAACGTAGTAATTGGCACAAAGTTAATAAATAAAATACCATTAATGGATGATAAGATTTTCACACCGTAGTTCCAAGCAAGTAGTGCTACGATACCTGGTAATGTCATCATAAATAACAAATCATACTTCACAATAGAAATCGTTTCCATACTTGGAACAGACACATATCCAAGCACTGTAATGACTACAGTTATAATCCCTGTGACAGTTGTACCCAATACACACGTCAAAGTAGAATAGCGTAATGTTGACCAATCGCTACACGTTTGACCACCCATCGTATAAATTACCCATCCTACAACACCAACAAATATAAATGCTAGCGAAAACATGTTATCTTTCAATGTTAAAAAGAAACTCATATCACCTTTCGTAATAACAAATACAGCTCCTACAAATGCGATAATCATGCTCGTTATCATATACTTCTTCGGCTTTATATTTTTATATCCCCATAAAATACAAATTGAAATCATCGGCATAAGCGCCTCCATAATAGAAGCTACCATCACACCTGATTTTCCCATTAACATTTGTCCTAGAAAAATTAATACATTATATACGGTAAACGCCATTGTTCCAAAAAAGACGAGTAACTTTCCTCTTCCTTCTAAGCGAAATGCTTTCTTTCCTTCTTTCATTAGCAATAATACAATCAGTACAATTGCTACCGCCCCATAACGAATAAACGAAAAATAAAACGGATCTATGTATTCTAGCGCATGATCAGCAACCGGAAACATCGCTCCCCATGACATACTTGCAATTAAACACGCTAAAGCACCTATTATCATTTGACCTTTTCTCACCACAATCCCCCGCTTCTTTCTATTTGCACAAGGAGAATTGTAAAAGAAAAAATATATCACGTAAAATGATTCAAAATGATGTTAACTATCATTTATAATGATAGTTAACATCAAGGGGGAGCATAAAATGGAATTACGAGACTTACAAATCTTCCAAAGCGTTGCCGACCGCGGTAGTGTAAGTGGCGCAGCAAAGGAATTAAATTACGTACAATCAAATGTAACCGCACGTATTAAACAATTAGAAAACGAGCTGAAAACACCTCTCTTTTACCGTCATAAGAGAGGCATGACTTTAACAGCTGAAGGAAGAAAAATGCTCGTTTATGTTCATAAAATTTTGCAAGATGTTGAAGAGCTAAAGCAAGTGTTTTTAGATAGTGAAACACCATCTGGCATATTAAAAATTGGTACAGTCGAAACAGTCAGTACATTACCTACCATTTTGTCTTCTTACTATAAAAGCTATCCAAATGTCGATTTATCATTACAAGCCGGTCTAACGGAAGAACTTATTAGAGAAGTACTTGATCATCAATTAGATGGCGCCTTTATATCAGGTCCTATTAAACATCCACTAATTGAACAATACGATGTTAGTACTGAGAAATTAATGCTTGTTACACAAAATAAAGCTTTTCATATAGAAGAATTTACTACGACGCCCCTACTCGTTTTTAATCAAGGATGTGGATACCGTTCCAAGCTTGAACGATGGCTTAAAGATGAAGGTTTGCTACCAAAAAGAATTATGGAATTTAACATATTAGAAACTATATTAAATAGCGTAGCGCTCGGTCTTGGGATTACACTCGTCCCCCAGTCTGCGGTGCAGCACCTTTCTACAGCAGGTAAAGTCCACTGCCATCCAATTCCGGAGAAATACGGCAGTATTTCAACTGTTTTCATACGCCGTAAAGATAGTTACATGACCAATTCGATGCGCAGCTTTTTAAAAACAATTAAAGAGCACCATCATATCAATATGCTTTGAAGGACATTCTTACATGAATGTCTTTTTTTCTTACAAAAGTGTAATCCTCCCGTAAGCTAATTCGATAGTTGCAGGCAGCCATATTTCATATAATTAAGACAGAAAGCAGGGCAACAACAATTCGAAAAGGAGCGGATACGCATGATGAACAAAATGAAATCAAACAAATTTTTCAATACAATGGGCATGGTGCTATCCGCACTTGTCGATGCAAAAGCTGTTGCAACTACATTAAACAAATAAGGAGAGATTATAATGAACAACATTACTTTCAACAAATCAGACTTTATCGGACTTGCAAGTGGAGCTACTCTTCTTACAGCTTTCATTTACACACTTGCTCAAAGTCTTGTTTAACAATTCGTTTCCCCAAACCCCTTTATATATAGAAAAAGCTGCTCGTCTTATAGACAAGCAGCTTTTTAGTTTGTTTCATATATAATTTGGCCTGTTTTCGTAATATCGTATCCGCCAATCGCTTTTAACTCATTATGAAATTCTTCCGATTGCAGAATGTCTTTCATAACTTCAATAAGCTCTTCGTTTTCTTTATTCTTCAAAATTACTAAATCATACTGTTCTTTCATTATCGGAATAAAGTCTACATTTACAATTTGCGAAACCTTTTCTGACCCTACTCCAACATCAGCTTTTTCGTTCGCAACTTGCGAAGCAACACCAAGATGATTTGATTCTTCCCATTCATATCCACTAATATGTTCTTTATTTAACTTTTGAATTCGTAATTGTTCATCCACTAGCACCCTAATACCAGAGCCTTTTTCTCGATTCACAAATTTTATAGAGGATTGGGATATATCAGCCCACGTTTTTATTCCTTTCGGGTTCCCTTTTTGCACATAAAACCCAACATTTCTTGCCAATAAATTAATCATAATACATGGTTGTCCAACTAAAATACGCTTTACGTAAGGAACATTATACGTACCCGTTTCGCCATCAAACAAATGCAGACTAACGATACTTCCTTCTCCTTGGTACATCTTCACTAAACTCGTTAAACTTCCTTGATATGCTCTTAATATATTAGAATTGGGTAAACGATTTTCTATATGTTTTGCCAACATATCTAACGTTAGTTCTTGACCACTAATGATGCGTGTATTCGAGGTACTATTTTCGTCCTTCTTTACAGAATTAACTTGTACCTTCCCTGTTTTCATTTGCTTTATATATTGTTCTAAATCCGTTGCATCAATACGCATCTGTCTACCAACTCTATAAGAAGGCAGTTCTCCTTTTTTTATTAAGTCGTATACAGTTAATTTTGATACTTTTAATCGCTTTGCTACTTCTTCCGTTGTGTAGGAATGATGATCCATAGACGATTCCTCACTTTCTTCCTTCATTGTAACAAAGAAAAGAATATTTCTCCTATTTTTTAAAAACAACTCAATCGTTTAAATTATATTCAATTATAACTAGTTATATTTAGTTATATTTAGTTATATTTAGTTATAATTGAATATGTCAAAACGAAAGGGGATTTTTTTATGAACAAATTCACATTACGATCCATCGGGGCACTTATACTTTCTTTCCTTCTTATATTTAGTGCTGCTTGTACAAGTGGGGAAAAGAAAGAAAAGTCAGCTGCTAAAGAGGGACAAACAGTCGAACTGACTATCTCAGCTGCTGCTAGCTTACAAGATGCATTAAAAGAAATTGAAAAACAATATAAAGAGAAAGATCCTAATATTAAACTCTCTTTTAACTTCGGTGCTTCTGGTGCACTTCAACAACAAATCGAACAAGGTGCGCCTGCCGATTTATTCTTCTCTGCGGCAGAAGATAAATTTCAAACTCTTGTTAAAAAAGGATTCATTAATGAAAAAGAAGGGAAAAATCTTCTTGGAAATGAACTAGTTCTAGTCGTCCCAAAAGATAGTTCTCTTACAAAAATCCAAGATTTAAAAAATGAGAAAATCAAGAAAATCGCACTTGGTACACCCGAATCTGTACCTGCAGGAAAATATGCAAAAGCTTCTCTCACACATGAAAATCTTTGGAATGACGTTCAAAATAAAATCGTATTTACAAAAGATGTTCGCCAAGTGTTAACATATGTAGAAACAGGTAATGTTGATGCTGGTATTGTATATAAAACAGACGCTCTCGTTTCAGACAAGGTGAAAATTGTAGAGGCGGTAGCGGCTAATTCTCATGAACCAATCCACTATCCTTTAGGTGTTATAAAGGAATCTAAGCATAAGAAAGAGGCGACTTCATTCTATGAGTATTTGCAATCAAAAGATGCACAATCTATCTTTAAGAAATATGGATTTACAATCCTGCCATAATTGCTATGAGCTTTGATACAATTTTGTCACCTGTCTTTCTATCCTTGCGAGTAGCTGCATGCGCCACCATTATCGTTACGATTTTAGGAACGATTATTGGACGAGCATTAGCACGCTCCTCGTGGCGATATAAAGTACTACTAGAAACTATTTTCTTATTACCAATGGTGCTTCCACCAACTGTTATCGGCTTTTTTCTAATTATCATTTTTGGAAATAACAGTCCCATTGGAAAGTGGATTGAATCATTATTTCAGCAGTCCATTATGTTTACATCTACTGCTGCTATCATTGCTTCTACAGTCGTTGCATTTCCGCTCATGTATCAATCAGCAAAAACAGGATTTTCCATCGCGAATGTGCAAATTGAAGATGGTGCGCGCGACCTTGGTGCGAGTGAATATCAAGTTTTTCTACACGTTACACTCCCACTTGCATTCCCCGCGCTACTTAGCGGTATGATTTTAAGCTTCGTTCGCGCACTCGGGGAATTTGGTGCTACTTTAATGTTTGCAGGAAATATACCTGGCAAAACACAAACGATTCCAACTGCAATTTATATGGCTATTGATGCAAGTAATATGCAACTCGCTTGGACTCTTGTCATCATAACAATTAGCATGTCATTACTATTTTTATTATGTATTCAAATCATTAACAAGCGAATTACCACTTCCTAAAGCAGTTTTCGACAAAAGCTGCTTTTTTTATTTCCCGAAAAATAAAATGACCTAACTAATGACTGAATTTTATTTCTTATTTAAATATACATTTTATTTGAATTCACTTTCTAAAATAGGTAATTTCCTGTTATTATATGAAAGTGTTTCAAAAAGTGAAGAAATGAAAACGCATTTATATCGTAAGTTCTTCATCCTGTTTTAGCGATCGGTAATCTTCTACTCTATTAGTGGGGCATTACCGATCGTTAGAACGATATGTAATTATATTGGTATAGAAAACCGAAGGGAGTCTTGTAATGGACATTTTATTAGCGCTTCTTCCTGCAATCGCATGGGGAAACATCTTATTAGTAAGCGTAAAAATGGGCGGTGGTGCATATAGCCAAACGGTAGGTATGACAATCGGTGCTCTATTCTTCGCAACAGTTATGTATGTATTTACTCAACCAGCTTTAACAATGACAATCTTGATTGTTGGTTTTATTTCAGGTTTATTCTGGGCTTTAGGACAAGTAAACCAATTAAAAACAGTTGAAAAACTAGGTGTTTCAACTACTGTAACGATTTCTACTGGTATGCAACTTGTTGCAACTTCTATCTTTGGAGTTATCGCTTTCCGCGAGTGGACTACTACAACAACGATCGTTATGGGAACGATTGCAATCCTATTAATCGTAATTGGTGTTGTATTCACATCATTAGACGATAAAGAAAATGCACAGCCACCAGGACAATTGAAAAAAGGACTTCTTACTTTAATTGTTTCTACTTTCGGCTATCTTGTATATGTAATTATTATTCGTTGGTATAACATCGATGGTTGGTCTGCTATTTTACCACAGGCAGTTGGTATGTTCGTTGGTGCGGTTGTACTGACGTCTAAACATAAACCATTTAACAAATATGCAATGCGTAATGCTTTATCTGGTTTACTATGGGGAACAGGAAACTTATTCTTACTTCTTTCATTACCACGTGTCGGAGTAGCGACAAGCTTCCCATTATCTCAAACTGGAATCGTTATCTCAACATTCGGTGCGATTGTCTTCTTAGGTGAAAAGAAAACAAAACGTCAATTGATCTTTATTGCACTAGGTAGTGTTTTAATTATCGGCGGCGCTGTATTGCTTGGTATGACAAAAGCATAAATTCACACTATATTTAACCCCCCTGAAACGTATATGCTTCAGGGGGGTTTTTGATTATAATTATTTTCTAAATATAATTATTTACACGTTCTCGCTCTTTATGGTTTTTCTTCCATTCTAGCAAGCCATCGATACATAAAAATAGATTAATAATAGCTAATACTAACATGACGTATAAGCCCGTTGAAATATAAATCACAATGCTAACTATGTTATACAAAATCCATAAATGCCAATTTTCTAAGATTTTTCGGCTCAGCATAAATTGAGCTACTAATCCTAATACAGCGTTTAAAGCATCTAAATATGGACTTGTCGATTCTAAATAACGGACTTGATAATATCCCCAACCAATCCAAGCAACTAAAATAAAAAGTATATAAATAATCCATCCTTTCAAATCTAAGCGAACTGTCGGTTTTACCTTCTCCTCCCCACTACGCGCAATCCAGTAATACCAACCGTACACATTAAATATAAATTGGAAGGCTGCTAATACTGCCATTGCGTATAAGCCTTGTGTAGTGAAAATATACAGAAATACCGCAACTGTAATCATCCCAAATAAAAAGTTTGATACCTTTTCCCTTGCAAGTAACCAAACATTAATAATCCCCATAACCGATGCGAAAATTTCAATATAACTTGATCGGATATAGAATCCAACTAATATGCAAATAATACTAGAAATGAGTAAAAAAAGTGGACTTCTAACCATATTTATCTCTCCCCAGATATGTAATAAACTCCCTATCAACAGTATAAGAAATAACTCTTATACTTACTATAAATTTTCTCCTGTAAAACTCCCCACTCATCTATTCCACTTACGATAAGCCGTTTCTTTTTACAAAATTCTCTTAAAAATGGTATCGTTTTTTATAACATATTCTCATCAGAAAGGAATAAAGGATATGCCTAATAAACATCGAATTTTATTTATTGGTGCCGGTCGTATGGCAGAAGCTATATTTGCTGGACTACTTACAACAAGTAAAGAATACATCGAAGAAATTATTGTTTCCAACCGAAGTAACATAGAAAAACTAACGCAATTACAAACTCAATATGATCTATCGATTACAACAGATTGGAAACAGCATATTAAATCTGTAGATACAATCGTTTTAGCAATGCCGCCTGTCGCACATGAACAGCTATTAGCGGATCTATCCCCTCTTCTAACTAATCAATTTGTCGTGACAGTTGCTGCCGGAATCGGACCATCTTATCTAGAAGAAAGACTTCCCCAAGGGACACCTGTTGCTTGGATTATGCCAAATACAGCTGCTGGAATTGGAAAGTCTATCTCCTTATATACGACGGGACATTCTGTAGATGAAACACATCAAGAAACGTTACAACTTCTTTTAAAAGGTATCGGTACCTCACAGTTTTGTACCGAAGAGGAAGTTCACCAACTTACCGCAGTTACTGGTAGTGCACCCGCTTTTCTCTATCACTTTGCTGAAGGTTTAATTGAAGCAACGAAAAGCTATGGTATTGATGAGGAAACAGCAAAACACCTTGTCATTCAAATGATTGCTGGCTCTGCCGCTATGCTCCAGCAAAATCAGGATCCAGCTATGCTCCGCGAACAAGTAACAACACCAGGAGGTTCAACGGCTGAAGGCTTAAAAGTTCTATATGAAAATAATTTTTCAGAAGTCATTCAACAAGCAGTTGAAGCGACCAATAAAAAAGCTAGGGGGAATTAATATGACTTTAACAAGTTTAAACGACTATACAACATTACATAACGGCGTGAAAATGCCTTGGTTCGGCTTGGGTGTTTTTAAAGTTGAAGATGGTACAGAAGTAATTGATTCTGTAAAAGCAGCTATAAAAAATGGATACCGTAGTATCGATACTGCTGCGATATATAAAAACGAAGAAGGCGTTGGACAGGCAATTCAAGAATCTGGTATTCCTCGTGAAGAGTTATTCATCACTTCAAAAGTGTGGAATAGTGATCAAGGTTACGAGTCAACACTACAAGCATTTGAAACTACATTAGAAAAATTAGGTCTAGAATATTTAGATCTATATTTAGTACATTGGCCTGTAAAAGGAAAATACACTGAATCATGGAAAGCTTTAGAGCAGCTTTATAAAGATGGTCGTGTTCGTGCTATCGGTGTGAGTAATTTCCATATTCACCATTTGCAAGACGTATTTGAAATTGCAGAAATTAAACCAATGGTTAACCAAGTGGAATACCACCCACGTTTAGCACAAGAAGAATTACATGCCTTCTGTAAAGAACATAACATCCAGCTTGAGGCTTGGTCACCATTAATGCAGGGGCAGCTACTTAATCACCCAACATTACAAGAAATCGCTACGAAATATAATAAATCGACTGCACAAGTTATTTTACGTTGGGATCTACAAAATGAAGTTGTAACAATCCCTAAGTCTATTAAAGAACACCGCATTATTGAAAATGCAAACATCTTTGACTTTGAATTAAGCTCGGATGATATGAAAGCAATTCAAGCTTTGAATGAAAATCATCGCGTTGGTCCAGATCCAGATAACTTTAACTTCTAGTAGGGAAACCACTGCCATATGCAGTGGTTTTTTTATTTTTAATAAAACTGAAAATTTAAACTATATTCCATTTGATTGACACTTCATTATCTAAGGTGTAAGATTTTGAATTATCAAAGAAACACAAAAATTAATAAAATTTATTTGTTTACTCATTGTATCAAGAGAGGTGGAGGGACTGGCCCTTTGAAACCTCGGCAGCAGGTTCATTTTGAATACTGTGCCACTTCCTGCAAGCTTTGTGCTTGAAAGATAGAATGAGGGACTTCGTTTATATACGGGTGCATAACTTGTACGTAAAAATCCCTCTTTCTCAATACGAAAAGAGGGATTTTTTGTTTTTCATTTCCCTCATCATCATCCAATCTTATTAACTATTTAGGAGGAAAATCAAATGAAAAAGAAGTTTGTACCCGGTATTGCATCAGTTGTAGGAGTAAGTATTTTATTATCTGGTTGCGGTAGTTATAAAAACGAAGCGAGCGGAGCAAATGCAAAAGATGAGGCACCTAGTAAGCAAGTTTTAAACTTATCTTCGCCTACTGAGATTCGAACAATGGATACGGCTCGTGCTACAGATACTGATTCTGGTCAAGTAATGAGAAACGTATTTGAAGGTTTATACAATCTTGGTGAAGGTAATAAACCTGTTCCTGGCGTTGCGAAATCTCATGAAGTAAGTGCTGATAAAACGAAATACACATTCCATTTACGAGATTCAAAATGGTCGAACGGCACACCTGTAACAGCGAAAGATTTTGTCTTCGCTTGGCAAAGAGCTGTCGATCCAGCAACAGCTTCTGAATATGCTTTTTTATTCCTGGATATTAAAAACGCTAAAAAAATTAATAGCAAAGAACTCCCATCCGATCAACTTGGTATAAAAGCAGTTGATGACCATACGTTTGAAGTAGAATTAGAGCGCCCTGTTCCGTATTTTATTAGCTTAACGGCGTTCCCAACATTTCTACCAATCAACGAGGGATTCTTTAAAGCACAAGGTGATAAGTACGCTTTAGAAGATAACAAAATCTTGTACAACGGAGCTTTTACACTAAGCGATTGGAAGCATGAACAAAGCTTTAAATTTAAGAAAAACCCTACCTATTGGGATAAAGATAATGTCAAACTCGAAGAAATCAATTTCAACGTTGTGAAAGAGAAATCAACAGAAGTAAATTTATTCGAATCCAAACAATTAGACCGTATAAAACTAACATCTGACTTCGTTGATAAATATAAAAAGGATGCTAACTTTAAAGAACGTCCGAACGTAGGGGTACAGTTTTTACGTATGAATCAGCAAAACAAAGTACTTCAAAACGTTTCTGCACGCCAAGCAATCGATCAAACAATTGATCGAAAATCTTTTGTAAATACGTTATTAAATGATGGCTCTACACCAACCTTTAGTCTCGTGCCGAAAAACTTTGCAAAAGGGCCTGATGGAAAAGACTTCCGTACTGCAAACAGCGATTTAACAAAAGTTGATACAACATCTGCACAAGAATTATGGAAGAAAGCAAAAAAAGAACTTGGTTCTGAAAAGATAACATTAGAATTATTAACAAGTGATGGTGACCTTGAGAAGAAAACTGGTGAGTTCCTAAAAGGACAACTAGAAAAGAATTTAGATAGCTTAACGGTAAATATAAAACCGCAACCACGTAAACAACAAGTTTCACTCTTATTAAAAGGTGACTACGAGATTGGAATTGACGGTTGGAGCCCTGACTTTGCTGATCCAATTACATTCCTTGAACTATTTACGACGAATAACCCTTACAATTTAGATCATTACTCTAATAAAGAGTTTGATGACACAATTGAAAAAGTTAAAACTACCTTGGCTGGTGATGAAAAAGCTCGCTGGGAAGCGTTACTAGCATCAGAAAAAATCTTATTTAAGGACTCTGTTATCGCTCCTCTTTACCAAAAAGGAGAATCTTATCTAGAGCGTTCTTATGTGAAAGGCATTGTGCAAGTAGACTTTGCAGGTCAATTAAACTTCAAATGGGCAAAAATTGAAAAATAAAGTGAAACTTTAATCAGTGGGGGTTCTTCATCCCCCACTGATTATCAGCCCCACCAATCGGGCTTTTACGGGCAGTTGATACCCCCTAACTTCTTTGCTTTCACTGAATTTTGAGGTGAGGATCTTACTGCCCGTTAATGCGGGATAAAATGCAACTTAGATCATCGTGTTCCCACCCACACCAATTGTTTTTTTAGCAAAATATATTAAAAGCAGATTCCCTAATATGAGGAAATCTGCTTTTTCAATATATTATTCCAAGAAATTAACACTCCACTTTTTATTATTGACATATAGTTCTTTCCAGTGTTAATATTCTAAATAATCAAAGAAACAAAATATTTTACCATCAAAATGTAATGTCTACTAAGTTGAAACATATAACGATAGATTATAGTTCAACATGTATATACATATAGAATACCTGATTACCTATATACACATATTTATAATAGGTTTTCTCTCCTTCTATAGCTACACTTCAAGACATGGACATTATGACGTTACGAACAACACATTTAGGGAGGAAAGAACAATGAAGAAAAAAGTTGTACCTGTTGTTGCATCTGTTTTAGGGGCAAGTCTACTACTAACTGCTTGCGGGGGAAATAAAGATAATGCAGGCGGAGCAAAAGCGAACGATAAAGCACCTGATAAACAAGCGATTAACTTATCATTTGCTTCAGAAATTCCAACAATGGATGTTGCAAAAGCGACGGATGGGGAATCCATGAATGTAATGAGAAATGTTTTTGAAGGTTTGTATGCAATGGGAGAAGATAATAAACCAATCCCTGGTGTCGCTGAGTCAGTTGACATTAGTCCCGATAAAACAAAATATACATTCCATCTTCGTGATTCGAAATGGTCAAACGGTACTCCTGTTACAGCAAAAGATTTTATTTTCGCTTGGCAACGTGCCGTTAACCCTGAAACAGCTGCTGAATATGCATTCTTATTCTTTGATATAAAAAATGCGAAACAAATAAACCAAAAAGAAGTAGCAATCGATCAATTAGGCGTTAAAGCTCTTGACGATAAAACTTTAGAAGTACAACTGGACCGCCCTGTTCCCTACTTCTTAAGCTTAACGACATTTGCAACATTCTTACCAATCAATGAAGAGTATTTAAAATCTCAAGGTGATAAATACGGTTTAGAAACGAATCATTTAATTTACAACGGGGCTTTCACATTAGATAACTGGAAACATGAACAAAGCTTCCAATTGAAGAAGAACCCTAACTATTGGGATGCTAAAACTGTAAAACTAGAAGAAATCAACTTCAATGTCGTTAAAGATAAATCTACAGAAGTTAACTTATATGATTCAGGACAAATTGATCGTGTTGCTTTAACTGCGGAGTTTGTTGATAAGTATAAGAACGATTCCAACTTCAAGGAACGCGCTGAAGTAGGTATTCAATTCTTACGACTAAATCAAAAAAATGCAGTATTAAAGAATCAACATGCACGTCTTGCTATTAACGAAGCAATGAATAAGAAAGCTTACGTAGAAACAATTTTAAATAACGGTGCAATTCCAGCCGAAGGAATGGTTCCTGCGAAGTTCGCAAAGAGCCCAGATGGCAACGACTTCCGTAAAGAGAATGGAAATCTAGTCAAAGATGATGTGAAAACAGCAAAAGAAAACTGGAAGAAAGCGAAACAAGAACTTGGTACTGACAAAGTAACAATTGAACTATTAACAAGTGATAATGCTTTAGCTAAAAAGACTGGCGAATATTTAAAAGGTGAACTAGAAAAGAATCTAGATGGATTAACAGTGACTTTAAAACCTCAACCACGTAAACAACAGTTAAAACTACTATTAAGTGGTGATTACGAAATCGGAATCGATGGCTGGGGCCCTGACTTCGCTGATCCAATTACATTCTTAGATCTATTCACAACCGATAGTGCTTATAACTTCGATAAATACTCTAACAAAGAGTACGACGAGCTTATTCGTAAAGTAAAAACTGATTTAGCTGGTGATGAAAAAGCACGCTGGGAAGCAATGAAGCAAGCTGAAAAAATCTTATTACAAGATGGTGCTGTCGCTCCTTTATACCAACAAGGTCGCTCTTACTTACAACGCTCTTTCATTAAAGGACTTGTAACAACAGACTTCGGCGGTGAGTTTAACTACAAGTGGACAGAAGTTGCAAAATAATAAACGCTAGTAAAAAAGGTATCCCACGAAGGATACCTTTTTTACTTTACGCTTCTTTAACTATAGAACTTCTCCTCTTTACTATCCCTTTTATACCTATAGTGATTCCCGCTACCAATTGTGTAACTAGTATAATAAGTAATAATGAAATAATATTTTCCTCCAAACTAACTCCGCCGAATATTATTGTATAATAACCCATTGGCTGCGTATGTTGCGGGAAATAATCCCAAACGGCAAACCTGTTTTTCCAATGCAGTGATAAATACATATGTATTAATACTAAGAAGACTAAAAGGACGATTATCAACTCTCTTCATAGCTCTCTTTTTGTATTGAACCAAAACTCATCATAAATATAACCATAAATATCAAATATGTTCTCCACGTCAAAGAAGGTATATGCCCTGACCAAAGATAACTGATATTACGTCAATAAAATAGACACAGAAAATTTAAATTATGCAGCCTCTGA
>NZ_JBFPJH010000138.1:0-8553 GCF_040838255.1 Bacillus sp. C30
TACTGTAACATACACTTACGGAAAAGTTGATTACTTAACACAACACTTAGAAATCGGTAAATTATTAAATAAAGAAAAAGAAGCAAAAACTTGGGTTGATGATTTCAAGAAACGCGCACAAACAGCTGGAAAAGACATTAAAGCGAAGATTGGTGAAGATGCAACAGTTTCTGTTGTTGAAAACTTCAACAAACAGCTTTACGTATACGGCGAAAACTGGGGCCGTGGAACAGAAATTCTTTACCAAGAAATGAAATTAAAAATGCCTGAAAAAGTAAAAGAAAAAGCTTTAAAAGAAGGATACTACGCATTATCTACTGAGGTATTACCTGAGTTTGCTGGTGATTACTTAATCGTAAGTAAAAACAAAGATACTGATAACTCATTCCAAGAGACAGAATCATATAAAAACATTCCAGCAGTAAAAAATAATCGTGTATATGAAGCAAACATGATGGAATTCTATTTCAATGATCCACTTACATTAGATTTCCAACTAGACTTCTTCAAGAAGAGCTTTCTTGGTCAATAATACAAACATGAGGAATTCTTAATTTAAGAATTCCTCTTCCTTTATTCTATGAAAAGAAAAGATGTGAAACGAATGAAAAAAGAGCAAGACAACCTACGTTCCAACGCTTTTACATACAAATTAATTTTGAGTATCATTGCATTCTTTCTTATTTTTATGTTTGCAATGGTGTTAGGCGCTGCAGATACTTCTATAAAAGACGTATGGTTAGCACTTACTTCCTCTGCTAAAGGAGATAAGCTATCCATCCTTCGTGAAATACGTTTACCACGTGAAGTTGCTGCTATTTTTGTAGGAGCTGGACTCGCTGTTTCTGGTGCAATTATGCAAGGATTAACGCGAAACCCACTTGCCGATCCTGGATTACTTGGCCTAACTGGTGGCGCAAATGCTGCACTTGCACTAACACTTGCCTTCAATCCTTCTATAAGCTATCTTTACTTAACACTAGCTTGCTTTATCGGTGCTGCAATTGGCGCTATTATGGTATTTGGAATTGGCATGGTGAAAAAGGGCGGACTTTCCCCTCTTCGAATTGTATTAGCTGGTGCTGCTGTTTCAGCATTTCTACTTGCAATCTCAGAAGGTGTTGGCATTTACTTTAAAATTTCACAAGATGTATCAATGTGGACGGCTGGGGGCGTAATTGGAACGAGTTGGAGCCAATTAAAAATTATTATTCCGGTTATTTCAATAAGTATATTTATCGCTATCTTACTTGCAAAGAAATTAACAGTTCTTAGTTTCAGTGAAGAAGTTGCTGTTGGACTCGGTCAAAAGATTATCGTCATTAAAACAATTTTATTTATCATTATTATCTTGCTTGCAGGTGCTTCTGTAGCGCTTGTCGGAAACATGGCATTTATCGGCTTAATGATACCTCATATGGTTCGTCCAATCGTTGGACCAGATTACCGTTTTGTTATACCGATGTCAGCGATCGCTGGTGCTTCCTTTATGCTGCTCGCAGATACAATCGGACGTACAATTAACGCTCCGTATGAAACACCAGTTGCTGCAATCGTCGCAATTGTAGGATTACCATTCTTCCTATTTATTGTACGTAAAGGAGGAAGAACTTTCTCATGATGCAATCTATTCTAAAGAAACAACGCCTTATCATACTTGCATTACTCATACTTACCATCACAACAATTGTAATTGGAATGGGACTCGGTTCTGCCGCTCTCTCCTATGACAGATTAATCCCAACACTTATGGGACAAGGTTCATTTAAAGAAGAATTCGTTTTATATTCTTTAAGGCTACCTAGAATCGTCATTACATTATTAGCCGGTATGGCACTCGCTTTATCAGGTGCTATATTACAAGGTATTACCCGAAACGATTTAGCTGAACCTGGTATTCTCGGCATTAACGCTGGTGCTGGTGTTGCAGTTTCTGTTTTCTTTCTATACTTCCCGATAGACGTAGGTTCATTTCTTTACCTACTACCAGTCGTTGGATTTATCGGTGCGTTTCTAACAGCTGTTCTAATTTACGTATTTTCATATAGCAAATCCACAGGCCTTCAGCCAATAAGATTAACATTAACCGGCATCGGTTTTTCCTTTGCACTATCTGGCGCGATGATTGTACTTATTTCATCTGCAGATCGTATGAAAGTAGACTTTATCGCTAAATGGATTGCCGGAAACATTTGGGGAGATGACTGGACATTTGTTTTAGCAATGCTTCCTTGGCTAATCGTATTAATCCCATTTGTTTTCTATAAGGCAAATAGATTAAATATACTAGCATTAAACGAGCCAGTAGCAATCGGTGTTGGAATTGAAATTGAAAAAGAACGAAGATACTTATTAATCGCAGCCGTTGCACTTGCTGCCGCTGCTGTTTCCGTAACAGGAGGCATTAGCTTTATCGGACTTATGGCTCCTCACATCGCCAAATCTTTAGTAGGTCCAAGGCATCAAATATTCATCCCTATCGCCGTTTTAATCGGCGGATGGTTATTACTACTAGCGGATACAATTGGACGAAATATCGTCGAACCTAGCGGTATTCCAGCTGGTATTGTCGTTGCTTTAATTGGTGCACCTTACTTTATGTATTTGTTATTGAAGAAGGCATAGAGAAACACCCTCAAGATTTTTTTCTTGAGGGTGTTTTCATTTCATTTTACTGCTGCCCATACCCTTCAAACTTCTTCGCCAAATTCTCCATCTCGTCTTCTGGCAGTAATTTCGGTTCTCCGACACTTTTCGTTTGATAATAAATTTGAGCACAAAACTCTATTTCTTCTGCAATAGTAAACGCCATTTTTATATTATTCGCTCCGGCCATTAAACCATGGTTCGCAAGTAAAACTGCACGGCGATCAATCATGCCCTCGAAAGCAGCCTCTGCTAATTGCTCCGTACCAAATGTTTCATACGGTGCACAGCGTACATTCGGGCCTGCAAAAGCAATTAAATACGATACTGCAGGAAGTTCCCACCCTAATGATGCGATTGTCTTCGCGTAAGGAGAATGTGTATGCACAAGCGCATTTATATCTTCACGATTTCTATAATAGATAAGGTGCATATCTAATTCGCTTGATGGTTTTCTCTCTCCTTCTATCACTTCACCATCTAAATTCAATATAACTACATCTTCAGGCGTCGTTTCATAATAATCTAGACCACTTGGGCTAATTGCAACAAGACCTTGTTCACGATTGAAAATACTAATATTACCGCCAGTCCCCTTTGTTAAACCACTAGAAATCATTTTCTTTCCGTACGCTACAACTTCTTCTCTTTCTTTTTGCAGTAACATATACATCCCCCTAGTAAGAAACTTATGATGACTATTTTTCTAAAAACTATCTACTTATTGAAATAACTTTTTTAAATTCTCCATAAACGGTGCTCTCACAATTCCTTTTTCCGTAATAATCGCTGTTACATTTTCATATGGCGTGACATCAAATGCCGGATTGTATACTTTACTTTCTTGAGGAGCAGAGTATTGTCCGAAACGATTGATCACTTCAGAAGCATCCCTTTCTTCAATTGGAATTTCTTTTCCTGTCAGTGTTTTCAAATCAATTGTCGGCGTTGGTGCTGCTACATAAAACGGAATGTTATAATATTTAGCCAAAATCGAAACACCTAATGTTCCAATTTTATTTGCTACATCCCCGTTTGCTGCTACACGATCACATCCAACGATTACTGCATCGATTTTCCCTTGTGACATGACCATTGCCGCCATATTATCTGTAATGACCGTTACATCAATTCCCGCTCGCTGCAGTTCTAATGCCGTTAACGTTGAACCTTGTAATCTAGGGCGTGTTTCATCGGAATAGATTTTTAAGTCCCATCCTTTTTCTTTCGCTAAGTACATTGGAGCTGTCGCAGTTCCATACTTAGTCGTTGCTAACGCACCTGCATTACAATGCGTTAATACCCCCATGCCATCATGGAATAATGTTAATGCATGTTCTCCAATTTGACGGTTAATTTCTTCATCTTCTCTATGAATCTCTTTTGCTTCTTCTAATAATCTATCTTTCAACTGCGCAATTGATAAGTGAGCATTCTCTTTCGCGACACTTTCCATTCTTTCAAGCGCCCAAAATAAATTTACTGCCGTCGGTCTTGATGTCGCTAAGTATGCACATACCTTTTTTACTTCCGCTATGAATTCTTCCGCCGAACTTTCCGCAACTTCCTTTACTCCTAAATACACACCGTAGGCTGCTGAAACACCTATTGCCGGCGCTCCTCGTACTTTCATTACTTGAATCGCATCCCACACACCCTCAGCCGTTTTAAAAGATTCATAGACTACTTCGTTCGGTAATACCGTTTGATCCAATAACACTAAAGCATCATCTTTCCACTGAATTGGTATTAATTGCTCTGCCATCATCTTCTCCCCTTATTTCGCACTATGCATTGACTGTTTTTTTAACGTTTCTACAAAGCTGCTACCTGTTTTATATTGATTCGCTTGTAAAATAAACTTCTTCGCTGTCTGAAGACAAATTCGCTCCGCTCTAGCACGCGCCTCTTCATTCTCAATACAAGTCATATCCTTTACCTTCGCTAGACCAACAATACGACGAATTAACTCAAGACCCGTCACTGCAGCTGTATCCTCTAATACAGATTGTAAATAAACTCGGTTAAAGCCTTCTTCCTTCGCCATAATCTCTGTCACATGAATATCCCAAGCATCTAAAAACTTCTTCTTAAATAAATCAATTACATCTATCATGGTAGATTCTATCCAGTTCATATATGTATCTTTCTCAATACCAGATTGCATCACTGCATCTGCATTCACCCATGCAAACATTAAATTCGCCATTATATTCCCAACGTCATATCCCATAGGTCCATAAAAAGCAAATTCAGGATCAATAACCTTTGTAGAATCACTTTTTACAAAAACAGAACCAGTATGTAAATCACCGTGAAGTAGCGCTTGTGCATTCGTCATAAACGAAAACTTAAGTTTTGCTACTTCCATACGAAGCTCTTTATCACTATAAATATGCTCCCTAATCCATCCTTCATTTAATTGAAACAATTCGTTGCGTTTATTATGGTTTGTGAATGGCTCTGAATATACGAGGTCCTCTGTAATCTCACATAACTCAGGATTTATATAATTCTTCACGAGTTCCTTCTTCTCTTTATGATTCATTACAACATCTGATGTTAATAGAAGGGTATTTACCATAAAAGTAGTTAAATCATCAGCAAGCCTCGGAAACATTTGATGATTTATGAGTGCTGTACGCAATATTGTGTGATCTGATAAATCTTCCATCACGCAACAATTCATCACACTATCAAACAAATATACATTTGGCACGAGTCCAGATGCTAACTCTCCTTCTAATCGCAAAACATCTGATTCTATACGGATTCGATTCGTCGACAACTTAAACTCATCTGAAATACGCGCTGTATCCCCAGCTTGCTTTACAATGACAGAAATGTTCTTCTGTTCATCCCAAACGCGGAACACATAATTTAAATTACCATCACCTATTTCTTTACACTTTAGCCCCTTTGCATGCTCGAACTTAGGTAATTTCTCTTGCACATATGCAATCACATCTTTAGCTTCCATTAAAAAATACTTCGTGAACTTAGACATGGTTTCCCCTCCACACTAAATGTAAACGTTTTCTAAAAGCCGTAAAAAATAATAGACTGAAACTTTTTCAATCTATACTATATCTTCTCTATTGCAATACATATCTCGCTTTTATTATATCTTGTTAGAAATGAGCGTCAATGTTTCTATTTCTCATTGCAATATACTTCTTATTATATATATTTATGATGACAATAATTGTTCACAAAGATTCCGATACATTTTGTTTTATTTATTGCACAATTCTTTGTAAAATAGAAGTAAGCAGTTCCTTTTCAAATCCACAACTTCTAAGAAATATTTCCTTCCTAAGAATTTATACTTACACCATGTCTCTAACATACACACTACTCTTTCAAACACTCATTGAAAATTTATGACTTGAAAATTACCTTTTAATTCCCTAGCAGCCTTAATTGAGAATAAATATTAATTAAATTGGTATAAAGTTGGTTTATTCTCTTGACAAAATAACCACTTCTATATGATAATTAATATCGAATTAGAATTATTATAGTTAATTAAAAAATATATTTTATGAGCAAACTAATTTCCGATGCTCAAAACCAACCTTTAGGAGGAATTTTAATATGTTATTAATCGGCACAGAAGTAAAACCGTTTAAAGCTAATGCTTACCATAATGGAGAATTTATCCAAGTTACTGACGAAAGTTTAAAAGGAAAATGGAACGTAGTTTGTTTCTATCCAGCAGACTTCACATTCGTTTGTCCAACTGAACTTGAAGACTTACAAAACCAATACGCAACTCTAAAAGACTTAGGCGTTGAAGTATACTCTGTATCTACAGACACTCACTTCACTCACAAAGCATGGCATGATAGCTCAGAAACTATCGGCAAAATCGAATACATTATGATTGGTGACCCAACTCGCACAATCACTACAAACTTCAACGTTTTAATGGAAGAAGAAGGTCTTGCTGCTCGTGGTACATTCATCATCGATCCAGACGGCGTTATCCAATCTATGGAAATCAATGCTGACGGTATCGGCCGTGACGCAAGCATCCTTGTTAACAAAATTAAAGCAGCTCAATACGTACGTAACAACCCAGGTGAAGTTTGCCCAGCTAAATGGCAAGAGGGTTCTGCAACACTTAAACCAAGCCTTGACCTTGTAGGCAAAATCTAAGGAGTTCGATCAAAATGATACTAGATGCAGATATAAAAACACAACTATCCCAATACCTTCAGTTAATGGAGAACGATATTTTACTTAAAGTAAGCGCAGGAGACGATAACGTATCTAAAGATATGTTATCTCTAGTAGATGAATTAGCTACTATGTCATCTAAGATTACAGTAGAAAAAGTTGAACTAGAGAGAACACCAAGCTTTAGCGTAAATCGCCCTGGTGAAGACACTGGTGTCGTATTCGCTGGTATTCCATTAGGACACGAATTTACTTCATTAGTGTTAGCTTTACTACAAGTTAGTGGACGTGCTCCAAAAGTTGAACAAAAATTAATCGATCAAATCAAAAACATTCAAGGCGAATATCATTTTGAATCTTATATCAGCCTAAGTTGTCATAACTGTCCTGATGTTGTACAAGCTCTTAACGTGATGAGCGTTCTAAACTCTGGTATTACACATACTATGATTGATGGCGCTGCATTTAAAGAGGAAGTAGAAAGTAAAGACATCATGGCAGTACCAACTGTTTACCTAAATGGCGAATCTTTCGGAAGCGGTCGTATGACACTTGAAGAAATTTTAGCTAAAATGGGTAACGGTCCAGATGCATCAGAGCTTTCTGATAAAGATCCATACGATGTTCTTGTTGTTGGTGGCGGCCCAGCTGGTGCAAGTGCAGCAATTTATGCAGCACGTAAAGGCATCCGCACTGGTATCGTTGCTGAGCGCTTCGGTGGTCAAGTAATGGATACTATGGGTATTGAGAACTTCATCAGCGTAAAACGCACTGAAGGTCCTAAGCTAGTAGCAAGCCTTGAAGAGCACGTAAAAGAATACGACATCGATGTAATGAATCTACAACGTGCGAAACGTTTAGAGAAAAAAGAACTTATTGAAGTGGAACTTGAAAACGGCGCTATTCTGAAAAGTAAGAGCGTAATCGTTTCAACAGGTGCTCGCTGGCGTAATGTTGGCGTACCGGGTGAAGCTGAGTTCAAAAACAAAGGTGTAGCATACTGCCCACACTGTGACGGTCCATTATTCATCGGAAAAGATGTAGCGGTTATCGGCGGTGGTAACTCTGGTATTGAAGCAGCTATCGACTTAGCAGGTATTGTTAAGCACGTAACTGTTCTTGAATTCATGCCAGAATTAAAAGCTGATGCTGTATTACAAGAACGTCTTAACAGCTTACCAAACGTAACTGTTCTGAAAAACGTTCAAACGAAAGAAATCACTGGTACTGATAAAGTAAACGGTATTTCTTACATCGATCGTGAAACTGAAGAAGTACACCATGTTGAATTACAAGGTGTATTCGTTCAAATCGGTCTTGTGCCAAACACAGACTGGTTAGGCGAAACAGTTGAACGCGTTCGCGGTGAAATCGTAACAGACAAGCACGGCGCTACAAACGTACCAGGAGTGTTTGGTGCAGGTGACTGTACAAATAATCCGTACAAACAAATCATCATCTCTATGGGTTCAGGTGCGAATGCAGCTTTAGGTGCATTTGATTACTTAATCCGTAACTAATTATATAGACGTGAGTTTTAAAAAAGCAGGTGCCAAGGCACCTGCTTTTTTTATAATCCTAATGTATAAACTAAAAATCTCTCATTCCCATTCTTCTCATAAGCACCCGGCAATCTAACCTCTCTCTTCAATTCAAACGCAGTCTGGTTCTCTAAGAACCTGTCTAGAATCTTTTTAATAAAATCGCCACGCCTGCCAATAAGCA
>NZ_JBFPJH010000139.1:0-8531 GCF_040838255.1 Bacillus sp. C30
TGTTGATAGTTTTCAAAATTCTGTTTATTATTTATGTAATACAGTACAAGGGAATGAGAGGGATGACATACGTAATTTCACTCCAAGGACCGATGGCAAGTGGGAAAACAACATTGGCAAAAAGGTTAGAGCAATATGAGCTTTCAATTATATACGAAAATCCATATCCAATTGTAGAAAAAAGAAAAGAATTACATTTAGATATGAACTCAAAAGAGGGGTTTATTACGAATCAAAAAATGTTTATTGAAGCAAAAATAAAAGAGTTTCAAAATGTGAAAAGTTCAGTCGTGATTTTTGATCGTGGGCCAGAAGATATTGAATTTTATACACTCTTTTATCCGAAATTGATAGGGAAAGAGTGGGGTATAGAAACAGAATTAAAAGATGAATTGTATAAATTAAGAGAATGCCGTTCGGATGCAATTTTTTATTTAGATGTTTCGAAAGAGAGTTTGTATGATAGGAGAAATAATGATAGGACAAGAAATCGAAGTACATTTGAGGAACAATTTAAATTAGTAGAAGTTGAAAAAGAATGGTATAAACAATTTCCCGTAACTTATGTGGACACTAATATATTATCAGTGGACGAATTAGAGGCATATTTTATAGGGTGGCTAAGGGAGAAAAGGCTATGAAAAAAATATTATTATTCGTATACCCGACATTTGCAGAGTTTGAAATAACGGTAGCAACAGCATTGCTGAAAAAGAAATATGAAATCATTACAGCGGGTTTAACAAAAGAAATGATTATAAGTGAAACAGGCTTACAAGTACAGCCGCATATAGAATTAAGTGAAGTGCGTGTAGAAGAATATGAGGGGATTATCATTCCGGGCGGAGATGAAATACATATGAAAGAGGCGAAACTGCTTTTTTCAGTTATTCGTCAATTTTCTGAGCAAGGAAAATTAGTGGCAGCGATTTGTGCTGGACCGTATGCGTTAGCAAGGGCAGGTTTACTAAAAGAAATCTCTTATACAGTGACCATAGATTATCAAAAATTAGATTGTTTTCCAGTAGAAAATTTTGTGTATACAGAAGTTGTACAGCATGCAAATATTATTACAGCACAAGGACATGCATTTGTGCCATTTGGACTAGCGATTGCCTCCTATTTTGGAGTAGTGAATGAACATAATACAAATTTTTATAGTGGAAAGGGCAATATAATGATGGAGAATCTTTTACCGGAAAACGTGTAAAAGCTAGCGAATGCTAGCTCTTTTCTTTTTTACATCGATAAATCACTAACGTTTTCGGATCGCGCCATATACCGTTATGAAATGATAAATCATTTTCTATTTCTTCTTTTAGCCATTCCTTCATTTCGGTGTGAAGGGACATATTATCAGGTATATTCAACGACGGGAACATGCTAGAAATATAGTTAACGATTGGAGTGGCATGATGAAAAACAAGTGCATTATGAATAATTGTTTCTTCAACAGTTGAAAAAACAGAGTGTAATAGATCTTTACCATTTTCTAAACAAAATGGAGCTACTGACGGTGATGTTTTTGGTAAATCAAATGTGACTAACATTTTGTTACACATTTCATCTATACGAGGTAATGAAACTTTAGAATTTGTTGTAGCTAAAAGGGCGCCGCCAGGACGAATTATCTTATGGAATCCTTGAATAGTTTTTTCGACATCTTTCATGTGGTATAACATATGCCTTGCGATTAGCAGGTCATAACAATTAGCTTCGAAAGGAAGTTTACTAGCGTCACCGAGTTTCCATTCAATCATATTATTCGTTATAGCAGCTTCAGAAAGCATAGTTTCGGATTGATCAAAACCAGTTAGATGTCCTTTATGACCATTAGTTTGCAAAAGGGAAAGAAATTTTCCGTTAGCACACCCGACCTCTAATATTTTTTCTTCCCCTTGGAGTTGTAAATGTTCAATGACGACTTCATCTACATTCACTTGTTTTTCTTCGTAATGTTTATGCGTATCGATACGTGTTTGTAAATGGTTACTTACGTTGTATTGGCGTTTTACATCATTCATTTTTTCACATTCCACCTTTATGCAAAATTGCTGAATCGCATGTGTTAATACATCTGTTTTATTTAAACCTTCGTAATGGAGTGCGTCTTCAAACCTTGTAAGTAATTTTTCTTCAATTCGAAAATGAATATCTTTTCGCTTCGCCACTGAAATTTCGCCCCTTTGCATCTGTTAGTGAGACTATAGCACGTCTGAAAAAAATCTGTAAATAAATTGTGTACACAAGTACAAGTATGAGAGGGATAAAAAATTGCTTGAATAATATTTTAAACTATTGACGATTTAACCGTTTTCATATATTCTTAAATTAAGTAATATTCAAATAATTCAAAAGAAATGAGAGAGTCACATGCTTCTTCAAGGAACACATCGAATTGGTCGTATGGCCATGCTGTTGGCACTTGCGGATGAGAATGAAAGTCCCGTATTATCTATTCCGAAAGGTTGGAAATATTGTACTGGGAAAGTTGGTTCTATGAATTCGCAAAAAGTAGTAGCAGCAATGGAAACAGCGGCTAAGAGCAACCGAGTTATTGAAACAGATGTTTACAGAGAAACACATGCACTTTATCATGCAATTATGGAAGCTTTGTACGGAGTGACGAGAGGTCAAATTCAGTTAGCAGACGTTCTTCGTACAGTAGGACTTCGCTTTGCGATTGTGCGCGGTACACCATACGACGGAAAAAAAGAAGGCGAATGGGTTGCTGTTGCACTTTATGGAACGATTGGTGCACCTGTAAAAGGATCTGAGCATGAGGCGATTGGTTTAGGAATTAATCACATATGATTTGCCCATAGTCTATTAGTTAGAAGGGGGCCTTATTTTTTAGGACAGAAGTCTGTCTTAAAAAGATAAGGTCCCCTTTTGCCTTTATAAGGAGGAAAAAGAATGATTACGTTAACAGGACACACATTGACAGTTGAAGAAATGAAGAGGTTGTTACTTGAAGGTGAAGGTGTAACAGCTTGCCCAACTAGTATGCAAAAAGTGGCAGAGTGCCGCGAAGTTGTCGAGAAAATTGTAGAGGACGGAAAAGTCGTTTACGGTATTACAACTGGATTTGGAAAGTTTAGTGATGTACTTATTCAAAAAGATGATGTAAAAGCACTTCAACACAACTTAATTCAGTCACATGCGTGCGGAATAGGCGATCCATTCCCTGAAGAAGTATCACGCGGTATGTTGATTTTACGAGCTAATACGATGTTAAAAGGAGTATCGGGTGTTAGACCACTTGTTGTAAACATGCTTCTTGAGTTTGTAAATCGTAAAATTCATCCAGTCGTTCCGCAACAAGGATCACTAGGAGCGAGCGGTGATTTAGCACCTTTATCTCATCTTGCTCTCGTTTTATTAGGTGAAGGTGAAGTGTTCTACAAAGGAAAACGAGTTCATGCGATGGTTGCTCTTACAGAAGAAGGACTTGAACCTATTGAACTTGAAGCAAAAGAAGGTCTTGCGTTAATCAATGGTACGCAGGCAATGACAGCGCAAGGGGTTCTTTCTTATATAGAAGCTGAAGCAAGTGCTTATCAATCAGAATTAATTGCATCGATGACAATGGAAGGATTACGCGGCATTATTGATGCATTCGATGAAAATGTTCATAAAGCGCGTGGTTATAAAGAGCAAGTCGAAGTGGCAAGCAGAATTCGTGATATTCTTCATGATAGTAAACTTGTGACAAAACAAGGAGAACTTCGTGTACAAGATGCATATTCACTTCGTTGTATCCCGCAGGTTCACGGTGCTTCTTGGCAAGTTTTAAATTATGTGAAAGAAAAATTAGAAATTGAAATGAATGCAGCAACAGATAATCCACTTATTTTTGATGGCGGTGAAAAAGTAATCTCTGGTGGTAATTTCCACGGACAACCAATTGCATTTGCAATGGACTTCTTAAAAGTAGGGATGGCGGAGCTTGCAAATATTTCAGAGCGCCGTATTGAACGCCTAGTAAATCCGCAATTAAATGACTTACCACCATTTTTAAGTCCAGAACCAGGACTTCAATCAGGTGCCATGATTATGCAATATGCAGCGGCTTCACTCGTTTCAGAAAATAAAACGTTAGCTCATCCAGCGAGTGTAGATTCAATTCCGTCTTCAGCTAACCAAGAAGATCACGTAAGTATGGGAACAATCGCTTCACGTCATGCGCATCAAATTATTCAAAATGCAAGACGTGTTCTTGCAATTGAGATGATCTGTGCGATGCAAGCAGCAGAATATCGCGGAATTGAAAACATGAGTACAGTTACAAAAACGTTCTATCATCAAGGTCGTCAGCAAGTGCCTTCTATTACAAATGACCGTATATTCTCAACGGATATTGAAAATATCGCGCATTGGTTAAAAACGAATTATTCAATAAAGGAAAGATTGGATGTAAATGCAGCACTATAAAACGAGAAAAGGGAGAGATTGAAATGGAAAAAGTACAACAAACAATTCGTGCGGCAAGAGGTACTGAGTTACAAACGAAAGGATGGGTTCAAGAAGCTGCACTTCGAATGTTAATGAACAATTTAGATCCTGAAGTAGCTGAAAAACCAGAAGAATTAGTTGTATATGGCGGAATTGGCCGTGCAGCTCGTAATTGGGAAAGCTACCATGCAATTGTTGATTCATTAAAAACGTTAGAAAACGATGAAACGTTACTTGTTCAATCAGGAAAACCGGTAGCAATTTTTAAATCACATGAAGATGCGCCTCGCGTTCTTTTAGCGAACTCAAACTTAGTACCGAAGTGGGCGAACTGGGATCACTTCCGTGAACTAGAGAAAAAAGGTCTTATGATGTACGGACAAATGACAGCGGGTAGCTGGATTTACATTGGGACACAAGGGATTTTACAAGGAACATATGAAACATTTGGTGAAGCGGCACGTCAACATTTCGATGGTTCATTAAAAGGTACTGTAACGATTACTGCTGGTTTAGGTGGCATGGGTGGCGCACAACCGCTTGCTGTAACGATGAACGGCGGTGTTGTAATTGCTATTGATGTAGATAAGCGTAGTATCGATCGTCGTATTGAAAAGAGATATTGTGATAAGTATACAGAATCATTAGAAGAAGCATTGGCTATTGCAAACGAATATAAAGAGAAGAAAGAGCCTATTTCAATTGGATTATTAGGTAATGCAGCAGAAATTTTACCTGAGTTAGTAAACCGTAATATTATCCCTGACTTAGTTACGGATCAAACTTCTGCCCATGATCCATTAAACGGTTATATTCCAGTAGGTTACACAGTAGAAGAAGCAGCGAAGCTTCGTGAAGAAGATCCAGAACGTTACGTACAATTATCAAAAGAAAGTATGAAAAAACATGTAGAAGCAATGCTTGCAATGCAAGAAAAAGGCGCGATTACATTTGATTACGGAAATAACATTCGCCAAGTTGCTTTCGATGAAGGATTAAAAAATGCTTTCGATTTCCCGGGATTCGTTCCAGCATTTATCCGTCCATTATTCTGTGAAGGAAAAGGACCATTCCGCTGGGTAGCACTTTCTGGTGATCCAGAAGATATTTATAAAACAGACGAAGTTATTTTACGCGAGTTCGCGGATAATGAGCATTTATGTAATTGGATTCGTATGGCACGTCAGCAAGTTGAGTTCCAAGGTCTTCCATCACGTATTTGTTGGCTTGGTTATGGCGAGCGTGCGAAATTTGGCCGCATTATTAATGAAATGGTGGCTAATGGTGAATTATCAGCACCGATCGTTATCGGCCGTGACCATTTAGATTGTGGATCAGTAGCATCTCCAAACCGTGAAACAGAATCTATGAAAGACGGTAGTGATGCAGTAGCAGACTGGCCAATTTTAAATGCATTAATTAACAGTGTAAACGGTGCAAGCTGGGTGTCTGTTCATCACGGTGGTGGCGTTGGTATGGGTTATTCACTTCACGCTGGAATGGTTATCGTTGCAGATGGAACAGAAGCAGCGGCAAAACGTATTGAACGCGTATTAACTTCTGACCCTGGTATGGGTGTTGTTCGTCACGTTGATGCAGGCTATGACTTAGCGGTTCAAACTGCGAAAGAAAAAGGCGTTAACATTCCAATGATGAAATAAGGAGGAAGAAACATGCTGGACACTTTACTAATAAATATCGGTCAATTACTAACAATGGATCAAGAAGATGGCTTGTTAAGACGGGAAGCGATGAATACGCTTCCTGTTATTGAAAACGGTGCGGTTGGAATTGAAAATGGTGTAATTACTTTCGTTGGAACAGCGGAAGAAGCTAAAGGATTACAAGCGAAAGAGGTTATTGATTGCGGTGGGAAAATGGTTTCTCCTGGTCTTGTTGATCCGCATACTCATCTTGTATTTGGTGGATCTCGTGAAAATGAAATCGCGCTAAAACTACAAGGAGTTCCGTACTTGGAAATTTTAGAACAAGGTGGAGGTATTCTTTCAACTGTAAATGCAACGAAACAAGCGTCGAAAGAAGAACTTGTTCAAAAAGCTAAATTCCATTTAGACCGTATGCTATCTTTCGGAGTTACAACTGTAGAAGCGAAGAGTGGTTACGGATTGGATGATGAGACAGAATGGAAACAATTAGAGGCAACTGCACAATTACAAAAAGAGCATCCAATCGATTTAGTTTCAACATTTTTAGGTGCTCATGCAGTTCCGAAAGAGTACAAAGGAAAATCGAAAGAATTTTTACAATGGATGCTAGATCTATTGCCAGAAATGAAAGAGAAGCAATTAGCTGAGTTCGTTGATATTTTCTGTGAAACAGGTGTGTTCTCTGTAGAAGAATCAAAAGAATTTTTATTAAAAGCGAAAGAGCTTGGCTTTGATGTGAAAATTCATGCAGATGAAATCGACCCTCTTGGTGGTGCGGAAGCAGCGGCTGAAATTGGTGCAGCATCAGCGGACCATTTAGTTGGCGCTTCTGATAAAGGAATTGAAATGCTTGCGAATTCTAATACAGTAGCAACTTTATTACCAGGAACAACTTTCTATTTAAATAAAGAAAGCTTCGCACGCGGCCGCAAAATGATTGATGAAGGTGTTGCAGTTGCTTTAGCTACAGACTTTAACCCAGGTAGCTGTCCAACTGAAAACATTCAGCTTATTATGAGCATTGCGATGCTGAAACTGAAAATGACACCAGAAGAAGTTTGGAATGCGGTAACAGTGAACTCATCTTATGCCATTAATCGAGGCGATGTAGCTGGGAAAATTAGAGTTGGTCGTAAGGCGGATTTAGTTTTATGGGATGCTTATAATTACGCTTACGTACCGTACCATTACGGCGTAAGTCATGTAAATACAGTATGGAAGAATGGGAATATCGCATATACAAGAGGTGAACAATCGTGGAGCACGGCCACTATTTAAAGAAAAATGCAAAGTTTATCGATCGTGAAGTGACGAAGTGGAGCGAAATGATTAAAAATTGGGAAGAAGGTGTGGAAATATTCGGTGCTGCCTTAATTGGAGCGCCCCTTTCTAAACCATCTATTAGTCATTCAGGAGCATGTTTTGCACCAAAAACAATTCGTTCAATGTTGGATGCATATAGCACGTACGCAATTACAGAAGAACACGATATGAAAGGAAGTGTTCTTCATGATTGTGGTGATATTACGATGCATGTGACAGATATAAAAGAGAGTCATAACCGAATTGCGAAAACAGTTGGTCACTTGACGAAAGTAAATCCGAAAATGATACCAATCGTTCTTGGTGGTGACCACTCGATTAGTTTTCCGAGTATAACTGGTTTTGCAAATAGTAAAGGGAAGGTCGGTATTATTCAATTTGATGCCCATCATGATTTACGTAATTTAGATGATGGTGGTCCATCAAATGGTACACCGTTCCGTAGTTTGCTAGAAAATGATGTGATTACAGGAAAACAGCTCGTTCAAATTGGGATTCGTAATTTTTCAAATGCACGAGCGTACCATGAATATGCAAAAGAGCATGGCGTGACAGTGTATACAATGAAAGATGTAAGAGAGCGAAAAATAAAAGATCTTATTTCAGAAAGTATTGAAGTATTAAGAAAACAAGATGTGACTTCTATTTATATTTCTCTTGATATGGACGTACTAGACCAAGCGTTTGCGCCGGGCTGTCCAGCAATTGGCCCTGGTGGGATGGATAGTACAACTTTACTTGATGCAATTGAATTCCTTGGTAAAGAGCCACTCGTTCAAGGGATGGATATAGTAGAAATTGATCCAACTCTTGATTTTAGGGATATGACGAGTAGAGTAGCTGCGCAAGTGATTATGAGTTTTCTTTTAGCGCGAGAAACGATTAGTAAACAGGTTAGTATATAAGCGAAGGATCGTGTGTGAAGTTTTGAAGCAACCGTTTTTGTCATTATATAAAAATACATCGCTACTTATATGTAGTGATGTGTTTTTTTGTTTTACAAGGTATATAAAATTGGAGAAAATGGGTGTAGAAATGTAACAAAATCGCGGGTTTTTTAGTGTTTCTGTACAGATTGAATTTTTA
>NZ_JBFPJH010000140.1:0-8501 GCF_040838255.1 Bacillus sp. C30
ATCCTTTATAGCTTTTATAATAATATTATCTTGAAACACGAAGGGACTGAACTATGCGCAGATATCAATATCTTGACCCCAAAATAAAAACATAATGGAGGTAAAAATATTGATTACAGAACTACAAACCGAAAGATTAGTTTTAAGAAAAATGAAAGTATCAGACTCAGCTAGCATGTTTACAATTTGGGCGGATCCAGAAGTTACAAAATTTATGAATATTAATAGTTTTACTGATGAAAGCCAAGCGGTAGATATGATTGAAATGCTTGATAAGTTATCTCGGGAAAACAGAGCTATTCGTTATTCAATAATTGAATTAGAATCAAATGAAATTATCGGTTCTTGTGGTTATAATTCATTTGATTTCAAAAACGCCAAAGCAGAAATTGGTTACGATATTAGTAAAGCTTTTTGGGGTAAGGGGTATGCGCCAGAAGCCATTCTCTCTTTAATGGATTATGCGTTTAGTACTTTAGAATTCAATAGAATAGAAGCAAAAGTTGAATCTGAAAACATCAATTCAATAAAAGTCTTACAAAAGTTAAACTTTACATTCGAAGGGACAATGAGAAAGTGTGAAAAATCTAATGAAAAGTTTATTGATCTAAGTATTTATTCAAAATTAATAACAGATTAACTTATATTACTTAGCCTACATTCCTTAAAATGTAGGCTATTAAATACCCTCGAAGCATCCTTAATTGTTATTAATTGAAAGTGAGGGCTACGGCTCTCTTTTTTAATTCACAATTTCTAGTACAATTGAAATAATTAAGAAATGTATAGAGTAATCCGTCCGATCTTAACCACTGAAGAAAAATTAACAGAGGAAGAGATCATGAACTTTGCTGTTGAAATGAGGGAAAAGAAATAGAAGGACACAACTATATAATAAAAAAATCTAGAAGATACGTAATATTTAAAAATGAACCGTCTCATAAAGAACATGTAGTAATTTCTACATGTTCTTTTTTAATAGAAATGAAAGTAAACTGTTAAATAAAAATTTACTTTCAATGTCATATAAGAAGAACAAAAAATAAGTCGTCTTTTGCTCTTAACAGGGTCTTACCAGCAGCATCCGTTACTTTAGAAACACTCCTATGAGATATAATTATTGATGGTACTTTTTAGGTGATATACTGGAGGTAGATTACTCATCTAATGATGAAGGGAGGTTTACGCGTATGGAAGTAACATTTACAGTAAGTAAATGGGATGAAAAGCCAGTCAATGACACTAGAAAAGATTTCCCTATTAATATTGCCCATGTCGAATATGATATTGACGGTGAATTAAAAGGAAAAGCTTTTGTTGAATATTTATTATATTATTTAGAATCAACTATAGATGATGGTCACTTGGCTACTGCTAAAATTTCTGGATTTTTACATTTCGAAGGAATTTATAAGGGAAAACGAGGGACATTTATAGCTATAGAGCAAGGGATATTTGATAAAGGAAATCTAGATTCTCCTGCAACAATCATCAAAGCTACTGGTGAATTAGAAAGCCTGAAAGGGTCCTATAATTATAAGTTTACAGGTCAAACCAGTAAAATGATTCTAGACTTTGAATTCTAACAAAATATCTTATAATTTAGCAAAAAGGGCATCCACTGTAATACCAGGAATGTCCTTTTTTAAACTAAATTATACCGAAAAACAAGACTCAAAATTTTCAATGGGAGGAAATGATATGAGGATCACGATACAAGAATATGTGGTCAATGAAATAGATTCAGGACCATATGGAATAACCGTAGGAAAAGACGGAGCATTGTGGTTTACGGAACAGAAAGGGAATCGAATTGGTAGAATAAATGCTACTGGTGAAATAAATTCTTTTCCCATTTCGACAGCAAATGCAGGAGCTATGTCAATTATCTCGGACCAGACCGGTGACTTATGGTTTACGGAATATAACTCAAGCAAGATCGGTAAAATGTCGATGAACGGTCTTTTTGAAGAATATGTACTCCCTACAACGAACGCTGCACCTTTTGGCATAACGGAAGGCCCAGATGGAGCAATATGGTTTACAGAAATGAATAATGGTAGGATCGGAAGAATAACAAAGTCAGGGGAAATCACCGAGTTTGAATTGCCTAACTCCAAATCATTTCCCTCTTTTATTACTCTGGGATCAGACGGTGCATTATGGTTTACACAGAATCAGAACAATAGGATTGGGAGAATAACCACTAAAGGTGAGGTCAAAGAATATCCAATCCCAACACCCAACTCCGGGCCAGTTGGAATTGCGAGCGGCCCAGATGGAGCAATATGGTTTGTGCAAATCATAGGCAATAAAATTGGTAGAATTACGTTCGAAGGTGAGATCAAAGAATTTGTTATACCGACGCCGAACGCTCGTCCTCATGCCATAATACCTGGGAAGAACAGAGATCTTTGGTTCACAGAATGGGGAGGTAACCAAATCAGCCGTATTACAGTTGAAGGAGTTATTACGGAATATACGATACCTACAAATAATGCAGAGCCACATGGTATCACGTTTTGTCCGGATGGCGATCTTTGGTTCGCTGAAGAGTGTAATCAAATTGGACGTCTAACAATCATTACGTAATAGGGATATCGTCCATCGCTATCAAGCTCAGAAAAGTAAATATCCCATCACCATCAAGTTAAGAATTTGGTTGCTCCCCAAAACGAAAAAATGTGCTTTTTTGTTACAAGTAGCACAAAATTTCGTTCTGGGGGTACTATAAAATTTTAGCTTGATGGCGATGGGGTCTCGCCATCAAAACGTGAATTTCGCACGCTAAGGAATTTCTATATTAAAAAACTTGGCTTTACCGTACGTTAAGGAAGTTCCATAAACGATATTTAATGTTTGTTATTGTTACTACAGAAAGAACAAAAAGAATGAATTAAATATGAATCGATTTATCCCGCTATTTGCGGGCAGTAAGACTCCCACCTCAAAATTCGGCGAATACGAGGGAGTTAGGTGGGAGTCTTACTGCCCGTAAAAGCCCGATTGGTGAGGGCTAATAATCAGTGGGGGATGAACAAAACCCCCACTGATTAAAGATCATTTGTATCGAGTGTATGAAGCTAAAAAATAAAAGTTTCATTGTAAATCCTAAGTGGAGTAGAAGTTTAGGTTGATAAATAAGGGAGTCGAATTTTTTTGCATAAAGCTGTATAATGCTTGTAACGAAAAGGAAATACAGGAAAGGATATGTAATGAGTTACTATGGATAAGGATAAACAACAATTAAGCGTTGAAGTTGCAAGATTATATTATCAATCAGATTATAGTCAGCAAGAAATTGCTAATAAATTAAATATTTCAAGACCGACGATTTCTAGATTATTGAAGTATGCGAAAGAAAAAGGATTTGTTCAAATTAGTATAGCTGATCCATTTGCTGACTTAGATAACGTTGGGAATTTACTTAAAGAAAAGTATAACCTGTTAGAAGCGCATGTCGTATTTTCTCCAGTACCAGAATATGCAACGATTACGGAGTATATTAGTAAATATGCAGCTGAGTATATGGAAAAGACAGTGAAAACTGGTGATATCGTTGGTGTAAGCTGGGGAATGACGATGTATGAAATCGCTAGAAAAATCGTACCGCAACATGTGAAAGGTGTAGAGGTTGTCCAGTTAAAGGGTGGCATTAGTCACTCAAGTGTAAATACATATGCGAATGAAACGATCGCGTTATTTGCAGATGCTTTTCAAACGACGCCAAGAAATCTACCTCTTCCAGTTATATTTGATAATGCGGTGACAAAAGAATTAGTGGAGCAAGATAGACATATTCATCACATTATTGAAATGGGGAAACAAGCAAATATTGCAATTTTCACTGTTGGAACAGTGCGTGATGAAGCGTTATTATTCCGATTAGGATATTTAGATAAGGATGAAACGAACATTTTGAAAGAACAAGCTGTCGGTGACATTTGTTCACGTTTCTTTGATGGAGACGGAAATATTAGTAGCGAAGAAATTAATAAGCGTACAATTGGAATTGAGTTAGAGGAACTTAAATTAAAGAAACGTTCTATTTTAGTTGCAGGTGGTAATAGAAAAATAAAAGCAATTGACGGTGCGTTACGTGGCGGGTATGCAAATGTACTAATTATAGATCAGCATACAGCGAAAGAATTGTTACATTATCAAAAAGGTTAGAAATAAAAGGCTTTCTCAAAATATTAATTTTGAGAAAGCCTTTTATTTTTAGTATGAATAAATCAATGTGTAGTACCTTGTAAAGTATTTGTAAGGAACGCTCTTTGATTGATCTCCTTTTTCAAAAATTAGTGAGTTAGCCATAATATCTCTATCTACAAAACTCCAGCCATCTTGCTCCATCATATCGATAAAAGGTTCCATTTTTCCGCGCTTTACTAAGTAGGGGTATTGATTATCTATCGGTTCTACTTCCACCATTTCTTTATCTTGAATAACCATCTTAGACATAGCTAAAGCAAATGGAACTGGGTTTCCTTCTTGGAAAATAACATCCCTTTTATAAAAAATAAATATGGATAGTGAGGTGCATACTAGCAATGTGAATATAAAGAATTTTGACTTAAACAAGTGGTTCACATCCTTTATTTACAAGCTTATACTACTTTCAATGTATTACTAGAAATTCCCTTCTAAAAAAGAATGAACAAAAGTTCAAAAGTGTATTTACATTTGTTCAACTAAGAGTTAGAATGAAGTTGTTAAAAGATATGAGGAGTGAAGATAATGAACATTGCAAAGTTAATTGACCATACAATTTTAAAACCAAATTCTACAAAAGAAGATGTTATGAAAATAATCGAAGAGGCAAAGCAATACAAATTTGCTTCAGTTTGTATTAATCCTACATGGGTAAAGCTAGCTGCTGAAGAATTAGCTGGACATGATGTAGACGTTTGTACTGTAATCGGTTTCCCATTAGGAGCAAGCACTACTGAAACAAAAGCATTCGAAACAAAAGATGCTATCGCAAAAGGTGCAACTGAAGTTGATATGGTAATCAACGTAGGTGCTTTAAAAGATGGCGACAATGAGTTCGTTGAAAAAGACATTTATGAAGTAGTACAAGCAGCAAAAGGAAAAGCTCTTGTAAAAGTAATCATTGAAACTTGCCTTCTAACAGATGAAGAAAAAGTTCGTGCTTGTGAATTATCAGTAAAAGCTGGCGCTGATTTCGTAAAAACTTCAACTGGATTCTCAACTGGCGGAGCAACTGCAGAAGATATCGCATTAATGCGTAAAACAGTTGGACCAAACGTTGGCGTGAAAGCATCTGGCGGCGTTCGTACACGTGAAGATGCAGACAAAATGGTAGAGGCTGGAGCTTCTCGCGTTGGAGCAAGTGCTAGTGTTGCAATCGTATTAAATGATGCAAAAGGTGCTACAGATAATTACTAATTAATAAAGTGTGAAAAGCAATAGATACACGTTTAAAGTAAAGTGTATCTATTGCTTTAACAATTGAAAAGAATGTAAGCGGATACGAATGGGAGGAGACGGCTTATGAAATACTTAATCGGTGTTTTAGGCCTCGTATTGATTTTAGGTATCGCTTGGCTTGCTAGTAATGATAGAAAGAAAGTCAAATATCGCCCAATCATAACGATGGTTATATTACAATTCATTTTGGGGTTTTTATTATTAAATACAAGCGTAGGGAATATATTAATTAGCGGAATAGCAGATGGTTTTGGAGAATTATTAAAATATGCCGCTGATGGTGTGAATTTCGTATTTGGTGGATTAGTAAATCAAAAAGAGTTTTCATTCTTTTTAAGTGTATTAATGCCAATCGTATTTATATCAGCTTTAATAGGTATTTTGCAACACATTAAAGTATTACCTATTATTGTGAAATCTATCGGTCTAGTATTAAGTAAAGTAAATGGGATGGGGAAACTCGAATCATATAACGCGGTAGCTTCTGCGATTTTAGGACAATCTGAAGTGTTTATTTCAGTTAAGAAACAACTAGGATTATTGCCAGAGAAAAGAATGTATACATTATGTGCATCTGCAATGTCTACAGTATCTATGTCTATCGTTGGATCATATATGGTGTTATTAAAACCGCAATATGTTGTAACCGCTTTAGTGCTTAACTTATTCGGTGGCTTCATTATTGCTTCTATCATTAACCCGTATGAAGTTACTGAAGAAGAAGATATGTTAGAAGTACAAGAAGAAGAGAAAAAGACATTCTTTGAAGTATTAGGGGAATACATTATAGATGGATTTAAAGTTGCGATTACAGTAGCAGCTATGTTAATTGGTTTCGTTGCCCTTATCGCATTCATTAATGCAGTATTTAAAGGTGTAATCGGTATCTCATTCCAAGAAATTCTTGGTTATGTATTTGCACCATTTGCATTTATTATGGGTGTTCCATGGCATGAAGCAGTTAACGCAGGGAATATTATGGCGACAAAACTTGTATCAAATGAATTTGTTGCGATGACAGATTTAGCACAAGGAAACTTTAATTTCTCAGATAGAACGACAGCGATTATATCTGTATTCTTAGTTTCATTTGCAAACTTCTCTTCAATTGGAATTATTGCTGGGGCAGTTAAGAGCTTAAATGAAAAACAAGGGAATGTAGTCGCAAGATTTGGTTTGAAATTACTTTTCGGTGCAACGTTAGTAAGTTTCTTATCAGCAACAATCGTTGGCTTATTATTTTAACAGATTCATATAATATAAAAAGGAATGGTGATTGTAATGAGAATGGTAGATATTATTGCGAAAAAACGTGATGGAAAAGAATTAACGACTGAAGAAATTAATTTCTTTATTAACGGTTATACAGATGGAAGTATTCCTGACTATCAAGCGAGTGCACTTGCAATGGCAATTTTCTTTAAAGATATGACAGATCGTGAACGTGCAGATTTAACGATGGCAATGGTTGAGTCTGGAGAAACAATCGACTTATCAGCAATTGAAGGCATTAAAGTAGATAAGCATTCAACTGGCGGTGTTGGTGATACAACAACATTAGTATTAGGACCATTAGTCGCTGCTTTAGATGTACCAGTAGCAAAAATGTCTGGTCGTGGTTTAGGACATACGGGCGGGACAATTGATAAATTAGAAGCGGTAGAAGGATTCCACGTTGAAATTACGAAAGAACAGTTCATTGATATTGTAAACCGTGACAAAGTGGCTGTTATCGGACAAACAGGAAACTTAACACCTGCTGATAAAAAGATTTATGCATTACGTGATGTAACAGGAACAGTAAATTCAATTCCTCTAATTGCAAGTTCAATTATGAGTAAAAAAATTGCAGCTGGTGCTGATGCAATCGTACTTGATGTAAAAACAGGTGCGGGTGCATTTATGAAAACCGAAGAAGATGCAAAAGAATTAGCTCATGCAATGGTACGTATCGGAAATAATGTTGGACGTCAAACGATGGCAGTAATTTCAGATATGTCACAACCTCTTGGTTTTGCGATTGGTAACGCTCTAGAAGTGAAGGAAGCAATTGATACTTTAAAAGGCGAAGGTCCAGAAGATTTAACAGAATTAGTACTTGTATTAGGAAGCCAAATGGTCGTACTTGCGAAAAAAGCAAATACATTAGAAGAAGCTCGTGAAATGCTAATTGAAGTGATGAAAAATGGAAAAGCAACTGAGAAGTTTAAAGAGTTCTTAAGCAACCAAGGCGGAGACAGCTCAATTGTAGATAATCCAGAAAAAATGCCACAGGCGAAGTATGTAATTGATGTACCTGCAAAAACTTCAGGTGTGATTTCAAACATTGTTGCAGATGAAATCGGTATCGCAGCTATGTTATTAGGTGCAGGTCGTGCGACAAAAGAAGATGAAATCGATTTAGCGGTAGGATTAATGTTACGTAAAAAAGTTGGCGATGCAGTAAAAGAAGGCGAGCCGTTCGTAACGATTTATGCAAATCGCGAAAATGTAGAAGATGTAAAAGCTAAAATTTATGAAAACATTTCTATCGCTGAAACAGCAGTGGCTCCTAAATTAGTTCATACAGTTATTATTGACTAATCATAATTACATTTACTTTGAGGAGGAAATAATATGGATAAGAAAAAATATATCGAAGAAGCAAATAAGATGTTATCGAAAGCTTATATTCCGTATTCTAAATTTCCTGTTGGTGCAGCGCTAGTTACAAAAGAAGGTAAAATCTATACTGGTTGTAATATAGAAAATGCTTCTTACGGTTTATGTAACTGTGCAGAAAGAACAGCGATCTTTAAAGCCGTATCAGAAGGTGAGCGCGATTTTAGTTACTTAGTCATTACAGGCGAAACAGACGGACCGATTTCACCATGTGGTGCATGTAGACAAGTTATTGCTGAATTTTGTGATCCGAAAATGCCTGTATTACTAACGAATGTAAAAGGTGATGAAAAAGAAGTGACTGTGGAACAGTTACTGCCAGGTGCTTTCTCAATTGAAGATTTAAAATAAGTTAAAAGGCCATTCCACAATTAATAGTTGTGGAA
>NZ_JBFPJH010000141.1:0-8483 GCF_040838255.1 Bacillus sp. C30
GATAACTAATTATGTAAATTATCATACGTTACCTTCTTTATTGGAGGAGACACCAACAGGAAACGAGCAATATTATAAAGGGATATTAGCGTCAATAAGAAGACTTCTTGTTTTTTGTGAAGAAGGACTTGATGCATGTTTTGTTTTGCTGAATAGCCAACCATTTCGAAAGACCGCAGGTGAAACAGTTTTATATAAGATTTACCATCAAGTAATTGCAGAGTTTTTTTCGCCAAAGAATGATCATTGGTATGAAAATAGTCGTTCTGCTTATACAGGGAAAAATTCTATTGTTTTTCAGCAAACCCCCCCTGGATCTATAGAACGAATGATGAAGGATTTAGAAGGGAAATTTCAATTGATGCGTGAAGAACTAGAATATTATGAGACAGATTACCAAACAAAAATGTTGCACAAATATTAATTAAGGAAAAGAAGCTAAGGATACTTAGCTTCTTTTCCTTTTGTCCAGTTATATAAGGGATTTTAATTGAATATAGTTAAAGTGGATAGCATCAAGGAGGTGTGACATGAGTCAGCAAGGTGTATTTACAGATTACTTTCATGAAGTAGAAAGCTGGTGTGAAAGTGTTCTTCAAGTATTAGATAGCCGTGCAATGGAAGTGTATGATGTCCATATGCTTGCTTATAAAATTCAAACGTTATTAGAGCGTATGAAAGAGCATGAATACGACACAGATGCCGAGTTTATGTATGAAATAAGTGATGATGTAGAACATATTCAACACCATTTACAGGAAGTATTTATGCAAGAAGGAGAGGAATATGAACTATGTGAAAGAGGGGATAGCGAACGAGCTGTTCCGATTGGGGGGCATACCCTTCCGCCATTACCTTATCCATATAATGCGCTAGAACCGTACATTTCACGAGAAATTATGATGTTACACCATGATAAACACCATCGTAGTTACGTGGAAGGATTAAATAAAGCAGAGAAGATGATGGAAGAAGCGAGAAAAACAAATCAATTTGATTTAATTAAGCATTGGGAAAGAGAAGCGGCTTTTCATGGATCAGGTCATTACTTACACACGATATTTTGGAATAACATGAAAAAAGATGGTGGTGGAAGTCCGAGAGGGGCTTTTTCACAACAAATTGAGCAAGATTTCGGAAGTTTTTTACGTTTTCAAAAGCATTTCACGGAAGCCGCTTCTAAAGTGGAAGGTTCAGGATGGGCAATTCTTGTATGGGTACCCCGTTCAGGAAGGTTAGAAATTTTGCAAAGCACGCTTCATCAATTGTTTACACAGTGGGATACGATACCACTCCTTGTACTGGATGTATGGGAACATGCGTATTATTTACAATATCAAAATCGAAAAGATGAATATATTAAAAATTGGTGGAATGTTGTAAATTGGCCAGATGTAGAAAAGAGATTTGAAAGTGCGAAGCAAATTGAATGGACACCGTATTAGACGCATATCTCATGCGTCTTTTTTAGTGGAGGTGGAAGGAAGATTTCGTTCATATTTTAAAAGGCCAAGCATACACTTGTACAAAAAGTGCCAAAAGGACGTGGGGGGAAATATGAGACGAATTTGTATAATAATTACGCTAATTATAATGTACGCAAGCGTTATGCCAATTCCTGCATATGCAAAAATGAACGGTGGTGTCAGTGCTCGTAACGCAGTCTTAATGGAACAACAATCCGGTCGTGTGCTATATGGGAAATTAGAACATGAGCCACAAAAAATTGCTAGTATAACAAAAATTATGACAGCATTGTTAGCTGCTGAATCAGGAAAAATGAAAGAATTAGTATCGGTTAGTAATGAAGCGGTACGAGTAGAAGGATCGGCAATTTATTTAAAACCTGGACAAAAAGTTAAGTTAGAAGATTTAGTTTACGGATTAATGCTTAGATCTGGTAATGATGCAGCACAAGTAATTGCTGAAAATGTGGGAGGGAGTATAGAAGGATTTGTATATTTAATGAATGAAAAGGCGAAAGAAATGGGAATGAAAGATACGCATTTCTCAAACCCGCATGGCTTGGATGGGGATGGATCGCATTATTCGTCGGCTTATGACATGGCATTATTAACGAAATATGCAATGGGGAACGAGACCTTTAAGAAAATTTTTGGAACAAAAACGTATAAATCAGATTCTTGGGATTATCCGTGGAAAAATAAACATAAGCTTGTGACATCTTATTATGAATTTGCAACAGGGGGAAAGACAGGTTTTACGAAGAAAGCAGGACGGACGCTTGTCACAACAGCTTCAAAAGATGGACTAGATTTAATTGTCGTAACTTTGAGTGCTTCTAGTGACTGGGATGATCATATGAATTTGTTTGATAAAGGCTTTGAACGCTATAAGCAAGCGAAAGTTTTAGGACAAGGCGCACTCGCTGAAATAAATGAAAAGAAATATGCCAATCATGTTTATACGAAAAATAGTTTTTCTGTACCTTTAACTGAAGAGGAAAGAAAGAGCGTGTTATTGAAAGTTGAGCTCGATAAAAGTGCAAAACTTACGGATGGAGTAAAGATTGGGAAGACAGAAATTTATGTAGGGAACGAGAAAGTTGGAGAACGAAATTTGTTTTACAGTAAACGAAAGTTAGTAGCTACAACGGGAATGTATTGGAATAACGTAAAAGAAATCTTCTCTTACATGATAGGTGTTGGGATAGATGGTTAATCTCGTATGGGCAGCGATGGCAGTTATAGGGATTGTGTATGCCATGATAAATGGAACGATGGAAGAAGTGACCAAAGCAGTGTTTGAAGGGTCAAAAGATGCTGTAACGATTTGTATTGGACTTATTAGTGTTTTAGTATTTTGGCTCGGTTTAATGAAAATTGCTGAGGAAGCTGGATTGTTAAAGAAGTTAGTATCACTTTTTATGCCGATAGTAAAAAGATTATTTCCAGAAATACCGAAGGATCACCCGTCAATGGGATTCATTTTATCAAATATGATGGCGAACTTTTTTGGGTTAGGTAATGCAGCAACACCTTTAGGTATTAAAGCAATGGAACAACTGAAAGAGTTAAATGGTGGAAAGGATTCAGCAAGTCGTTCTATGGTGACGTTTCTAGCATTAAATACTTCAGCGATTACATTAATTCCGACTACTGTCATTTCGATTCGAATGACTTATGAATCAGCAAACCCTACTGAAATCGTTGGCGTAACATTTATAGCACAAGTGTTATCGATGATTGGAGCGATTTGGATTGACCGCTATTTTTACCGGAGAAGGAGTAGAAAGGGGTGGAAAAAATGAGTATTGTAAATACAATTTCATTATGGGTAATTCCTTGTGTAATTGGTTTTATCCTTTTGTATGGCACGATAAAGAAAGTTCCAACGTACGAATCGTTCGTTGAGGGCGGAAAAGAAGGGATTCAAATTGCGGTTTCCATTTTGCCGTTTATGGTTGGAATGCTTGTATCTATTTCTATTTTCCGGGCATCAGGTGCTTTAGATGCGATGATATCGGTAATGAAGCCGATGTTAGACTTTATTCATGTACCAGCCGAAATCGTTCCACTTGCACTTATACGTCCGATTTCGGGATCTGCTGGTTTAAGTATTACGACCGACTTAATCGCTACATATGGGCCAGACTCGTTTATTGGTAGGTTAGCTTCAACGATGCAAGGTAGCACAGATACGACTTTTTATATATTAACAGTATACTTTGGGGCTGTCGGTATTAGAAAAATGGGAGATGCATTAAAGGTAGGACTTTTTGCAGATTTAATCGGAATTATTTGTTCAATTGTGTTTGTTTCCCTATTGTTTCGGTAATGCTATTCATTTTTTGCGCTATTTAGCTTATAATACGTATACGACCACTATTAACGTGTAGTTTAATAGTGGTTTTTTTATGCGGTGTTTTTGACAAAATGATGAACTTTTATCGTGGACAACATGAAAAAGTGTAAACAATAATAAAGGGTGAAAACGTGATATGCCTTTAGACGTTTATCATCATTGCTATGTTGTTAAAGATAGGCGAAGTAAATGGCATAAAGCTTAGGTGGTTGCCAAGTCTTTCTAATGTAAGGTAAGATAAATTTGAGGTGAAAAAAAGAAATGGAACGATTACAAAAAGTGATTGCGCAAGCAGGTATTGCATCGAGAAGAAAGGCTGAGGAATTAATTCAGCAAGGGAAAGTGAAAGTTAATGGGAAAATAGTGAAGGAGTTAGGAACAAAAGTAACTCCTCAAGATAAAGTGGAAGTAAATAACATCCCTCTTGAAAAAGAAGAACCTGTTTATTTTTTACTATATAAACCAACTGGTGTAATTTCAAGTGTATCAGATGATAAAGGAAGAAATGTTGTAACAGACTTTTTCCCTGAAATTAGACAACGTTTATTCCCAATCGGACGCTTAGATTATGATACGTCTGGCGTATTATTGATGACAAATGATGGTGAATTTGCAAATGTATTAATGCATCCGAGATATAAAGTTGAAAAAACGTATGTTGCGAAAATTAAAGGGCCATTAACAGGTGAGAAAATTCGCATGTTAGAACGAGGTGTTGCATTAGAAGATGGAAAAACAGCACCAGCACAAGTGAAAATTATTTCTTGGGACAAGCGTAAAGAGATGGCAATTGTACAATTAACGATTCATGAAGGACGTAACCGTCAAGTACGCCGCATGTTTGAAGCGTTAGATTGTAAAGTGATGAAATTAAAACGTGAACGGTATGCCTTTTTAGAAGTGGGTAGCTTGCGTCCTGGCGATGCAAGAGAATTGACACCACATGAGGTGAAACAATTACGTGCATTGGCTTCTACAAAGCCTCGCTAATCTATATTGTGAAACTTTCACCAGTGGAATGCTCCGCTGGTGATTTATTAAAAAATACATATATTTATCACTCGTCGAAGAGAGGGGAGACAACATGAAAAAAAATCGCTTATTATTTCGTGTTATCATTTTGCTCATTTTAAGCGGTGCGGTAGGGTTTACGCTATATCAAGGATTTTTTACTGATAAAGAGAAAATGCAAATTGGAAAAGAGGCACCTAACTTTGTTGTAACTGATTTAGAAGGAAAGAATATTGAATTAAAAGATTTAAAGGGAAAAGGTGTATTTTTAAATTTTTGGGGAACTTGGTGTAAACCTTGTGAAAAAGAAATGCCTTATATGAATGAGTTATATCCGAAATATAAAGAAAAAGGCGTTGAAATTATTGCCTTAGATGCAGATGAAACGGATATCGCAGTGAAGAACTTTGTGAAACAATATGATTTGAAATTCCCAGTTGCAATTGATAAAGGGCAAAAGATCATAGGTACATATGGAGTGGGACCATTACCAACAACCTTTTTAATTGATAAAGAAGGCAAAGTAGTAGAGCAAATTATAGGTGAGCAAACGAAGGAACAATTGGAAGAGTACTTAAAGAAAATCACTCCATAATTAAGAAAGCCTTTACATAAGAGGTGCTTACGTATAGCGCCTTCGCTTTAAAAATTCTGAGTATTGCGGTAACTCTGAGCTGGAATATACAATAGTACATATAGATAAAAGGGCGGTGAGAGCTTTGAAAGAAATTAAGTGTGAATGTGGACATGTTAATCCGATAGGAACCATTTTTTGTGAAGCATGTGGGAAACCATTTGAAAGTAATGAAAATATAAAATTATTGGATATGAGATATGAGGGGAGTGCTCGGAGATCTCTCACACATACAAAAACGATAGTCGATAAAATTTGGAGTTTTTTCTCTTCTGTAAAAGTAGGTGTATGGTTAATCGTAATAACTTTAGCTTCATCGGCAATAGGAACTATCTTTCCCCAAGAAATGTACATAACTCCAGGAATCGAACCAGCTGAATATTATAAGACCGAGTATGGATTTTTAGGACAATTATACTATCAATTAGGATTTAATAATTTATATGGATCATGGTGGTACATGATTTTAATTGCTTCCATTGGTATTTCACTTGTTATATGTAGTTTAGACCGTGTCATTCCTCTTTATAAAGCTTTAAAAAAACAAGGGGTGAAAAGACACCCAAGTTTTTTGAAAAGACAGAGAGTGCACGGGACTGGTACGCCGCATGAAGGTGACTTAGAACGAGTTCAAATTAATTTAAAGAAACGTAATTATAATGTGAAAGTGGAAGACGGGAACGTTTTAGCGGAAAAGGGACGTTTTTCACGTTGGGGTCCATATGTAAACCATATTGGTCTTATTATCTTTCTATTCGGTGCAATGCTACGTTTTTTACCGAGTATGTATGTAGATGAAGCACTTTGGTTACGTGACGGTGAAACGAAAGAAATACCAGGAACAGATGGTCAATACTATTTGAAAAACGAAAAGTTTATCAAGGAAGTTTATGATAAGAGTAAGGATAAAGAAGTTTTTGATGAAGCAATTGATCGTGTTGGTGATAAAGTGATTGCAAAAAACTTCCAAACAAATGCTGTATTATATAAAGCGGTAGGAGAAAATATAGCGGGTCAAAAACCAAAATTAGAAAAGGTAAAAGAAGCTGAAATTCGAGTGAATGAGCCACTGAAATTTGATCAATTTGCTGTTTATCAAGTGGATTACAAAGAAAGTGAATTTAAAAGCATGTCTTTCCATTTGCAAAACAAAGAAAATAATCAAAAGTTGGGACCGATTAAAGTAGATTTAGCGAATCCTACAGAAAAATATGATTTAGGAAATGGGTATTCTCTAGAACTATTAAGCTATTTTCCAGATTTTTATTTTGATGAGAATGGAAGGCCGAATACGAAAACAAAATTACCGAATAATCCTGCATTCGTCTTTAAAATGTTTACCCCGGAAACACCAGATGGTGAAGTTAGTTTCGTCGGTATTCAGCAAAACATAGAGCCTGACGGGAATAATAAATATAAAATGTCATTTGCAGGTGTGGAAATGCAAAATGCAACAGCTCTTACAGTAAGAAAAGATTTGACGCTTTGGATTCTCGGTATTGGAGGATTTATATTTATGGTTGGTGTGATTCAAGGTATGTATTGGAACCATCGCCGTATTTGGATACAACGTGTTAATGATGAATGGTGGGTTGCAGGCCATACGAATAAAAATTGGTTCGGCTTAAAGAAAGATATTGAAAGAGTACTAGAAGGAACAGCGATTCCACAACCACACGATAAAATGAATGAAAAAAATTAGTTAAGGTGGGGAAACGATATGGTACAAATAAGTAGTAATTTTCTGTTCGCGGCGTTTATCTTATATTTAATTGCAACTTTATTTTTTGGAGGAGCAATTAAAGAAAAAGGTAACAAGTGGGCAAATATAGGTATAACTATAACAATTTTAGGATTTATTGCACAAATAGTATATTTTGTTACAAGATGGATCGCATCAGGACATGCACCGGTTAGTAATTTTTTTGAATTTGGTACATTTTTTGGCATGATGCTTGTGGGAGCTTTTATCATTATGTACTTTGTATATCGTGTAAGTATTATTGGTTTATTTGCTTTACCGGTAGCTCTTTTATTAATCGCTTATGCAAGTATGTTCCCGAGAGAAATTTCGCCGCTTATCCCATCTTTAAAGAGTAATTGGCTACATATTCATGTAACGACAGCGGCAGCGGGACAAGCAATATTAGCAATTAGTTTTATTACAGGCGTAATGTATTTACTGAAAAATGTAGACCAATCAACAAGAAGTAAGCGTACATTTTGGTTAGAGACAGTAGTTTTCACACTTGTTTGTACAGTTGGGTTTATTGGAATAACAACGGTATTTTCTAGTATGAAATACGAAGCGAAGTTTCAATGGATGGATAAAAATGAACAACAAGTTGAAATGAAGTATAATCTCCCTGCTTTAGTTGGACCGCATGAAGGGAAGTTAATGACAGAAAATAAATTAGAGCCAACAGTTGAAGTTCCAGCGATTGTAAATGCGAAAAAATTAAATACTGTTATTTGGTCAGTGTTAGTCGGAACGCTACTTTATATTGTATTAAGACTTGTTTTACGTAAGCGAGTGTCAGCGGCACTTCAGCCGTTAGTAAAGAATACGAATAGTGATTTATTAGATGAAATCGGATATCGTTCTATTGCGATAGGATTCCCGGTGTTTACATTAGGAGCATTAATCTTTGCAATGATCTGGGCTCAAATCGCTTGGACGCGCTTTTGGGGTTGGGATCCAAAAGAAGTTTGGGCGCTTATTACTTGGCTCTTTTATGCTGCGGTATTACATTTACGTTTATCTAAAGGATGGCATGGAGAAAAATCCGCCTGGCTTGCAGTGATTGGTTTTGCAATCAGTATGTTTAACTTTATTGTAGTAAACTTAATTATCGCGGGTTTACATTCATATGCATAGAGAAATAAAATAGGAGAGTGTATGTCACTTTCCTATTTTATTTTTGTCAAATTTTCTTCTTTTTTGAGAAAAACATGACAAAGTAGCGGTTGATTCTGTAAAATGATGTCGAGGACCAAATATACTGTTCAAAAA
>NZ_JBFPJH010000142.1:0-8483 GCF_040838255.1 Bacillus sp. C30
GTCCAACTGGAGCTACTGGCCCAACTGGAGAAACAGGTGCGACTGGAGCTACAGGAGCTACCGGAGAAACGGGACCAACGGGAGAAACAGGCCCAACGGGAGAAACGGGCCCAACCGGAGAAACAGGCGCAACAGGAGGAACGGGTCCTTCCATCATTAGGAACAATGCAAAATTTGCACCAGCAACTGGATCCGTCCCTACAACACTGACGAGTATGCAGCTTACACAAACGTTTAATAATAGTGATGGCAGTATTTCTCTATCAGGAGGAACTACTATCAATTTGGCTCCAAACAGCTTTTATTATGTTTCTTTAGATATTAGAATGCTTTATGATGATGGAACTGCTAATATAACAGATTTGGAAATACTTGTACATTTGAATAGTGCAGACACGGGCATAACAGATCACTATATAAAAGCAGGATTCACTGGAGCCCCTGCTACAAACATCCCAATTACTTTAAGAGCATCTGGGTTAATACAAACCGGTGCTACAAACCCACAACTCACTTTCCCAATACAGTTTAAAACAAATGGCACTAATTTAAGATTTTCTCCTACCCGATCCAATATAAGTATCATACAAATTTTCTAATTAAAGAGAATCTAGGAATTGGATGTGTCAATATTTACTGGACATTAAGTTAGGGGAATATTATGAATAGACTTTCTCAAACCGGACACTTAGCCATTAAAGCTAGGTGTTTTTTTGTATCGCTCCTCATTCCTCGTGCATAAATTCACGTTCAAAATAATACTTGTCCATCAAGTTATTCACAATACCGTTGAAATACGCAAATTTACCATTCTTCATGTTTACTCCAGATTTAATCTTCATAACAAACTCTTTGATTGCTCTGAAGCCGATTGTAAGCTCCTGGTCTTTAGTGAATGCTTTATCACCAGTAGTAAAATTAATCGTTTTATTACACTGTCTTACGACCTTCCACAGTTCTTGTATTGTTTTAGATGCACTGTAAAAAGAGTTAACGAAAGAAACGAAACGTTCTGGAACCCAATGAGCGACAAAATTTGCTTGTTTTATATTTTCTTCAGGCTTCGAGTTATTTGGTATACTATTACGTTTGTTTATATCTTTAATCTTTTGTTTTAAGGTTTTAGTAGTTGTTTTCTTGGTGTGACAAATTTCCACAGTTTTAGTAGGGTCTTCTGTGACAAGTTGTTCTTTCACAATGATTGGCTGGATAATAATAATGTTACTGGTTTGTCTCATATCACTCTTACGCTTCATTTCTAGTTGCTTAATGATACCAAGGGATTCTAAGTGGTGGCATACACGAATAACCGTTCTACGGCTAATGTGAAGTGCTTCCGCAATCTTCTTTTTGGATTTAAAAGAAACACCAAGGTATTTAGAAGAGTGGGTGTGTAAGTGATTGAGTACAGCTAATTGGTTTTTATTTAACTGATTAGCGAATTGTTTTTTATACGTTCGAACAGTACCATTTAATTCTGTAAGAGTTTGAAAGGATGCTAAGTTTTCATATGTTTCTATACTAGCAAGAATAGTAATCGCTTGTTTCTTTTTCATAAGGGCTCATCTCCTCTGAAAACAAAAAAGCAACAGAATGCCACAAAATGTAAGCAAACTGTTGCGGAGGAACCCTTATGTACGATAAAATGAGGTACATAAAGAGTTACAGCAAGTGTTTGCCTAGTTGTGATAGGCGGACGGTATAAAGGATGTTGGTAGCACCTTTTATACACGCTGTGCTCTTTTATTTTTTTATTAGTTTAATTTCGAATTTTTTCGGTAACGGATTTGGTCACAAATAACTAGAAAAGTGTTGCCATTTATAATTTTTGATATAGTACAAAACTGCGTAATATAGCTGTTTGTTGCGTTTTTTAGAAATTAAGGTTTTCTATATAAGAGAAGATAAACTTCAAACCTCTTTCTTTGTGGAAAGGGGTTTTTCTATTTTAGAAAAACCTCTGAATGAAAAGGAGGAGAAGACGATGGGATATTATTCATTAACTGAAACAACAGCTATACAATATGCGAAAGAACACGGTTATTTTGAAAAGAAAGCAAATGTAGTTTGTCATGAAATTGGAGATGGAAATTTAAATTACGTGTTCAAATTAGATGATGGAGAGAAGTCTATTATAATAAAACAAGCACTGCCATATGCGAAAGTAGTTGGTGAGAGCTGGCCACTGTCTATAAAAAGAGCGACGATTGAAAGTAAAGCATTACAAATTTTTGCGAAGTATGTGCCAGATTATGTTCCGGTAGTGTACAGTCATGATGAAGAGTTAGCAGTTACAGTAATAGAAGACTTATCAAGACTAACAATTACAAGAAAAGGATTAATAGATGGAGAAGGATATCCACTTTTATCCCAGCATATCGGTCGTTTTCTAGCACATGTTTTATACTTCAGATTTCGGTTTACAGTCAGAAGAGAAAAGGGTACTAGAAGGTACATTTGTAAATCCAGACCTTAGTAAAATTACAGAAGATTTAGTTTTTACGGATCCGTTTGGACATTATGATACGAATGATTATGAGTCAGATTTACAGTCAGTGATTGATGAACTTTGGAGTGACAAAACTTTAAAACTAAAAGTAGCACAATATAAATATAAGTTTTTAACGAGAAAAGAAGCGCTTATTCATGGTGATTTACATACTGGTAGTATTTTTTCATCACCTTCTGAAACGAAAGTGATTGATCCAGAATTTGCAACGTACGGTCCATTTGGATTTGATATCGGTCAATTTATTGCAAATCTATTATTAAATGCTTTATCTAGAGAAGAAGAAAAGAGAAGTGTACTATTTTTCCATATAGAAAAGACATGGAGTTATTTTGTAGAAAACTTTACGAAGTTATGGATTGGAGAAGGTGTAGAAGCATATACGAAAGAAAAACAATGGTTACCAATTATTTTGCAAAATATCTTTACTGATGCCGTCGGATTTGCCGGATGTGAACTGATTCGTAGAACAATTGGCTTAGCTCATGTAGCGGATTTAGATGGGATAGCAAATAAAGAAAATAGAATTCAAGCTAAAAAACAAGCGTTATCCTTAGGTAGAGAACTAATAAAATATGAAGCCAAGTGTGCTGATATTCAACTGTTTCGAACATTATTTCAACAGACAGTTGGAGGCGTAAAAGCATGAGTACAATTATTACTATTCCGAGATCTGTAAGTTGGAAAGGCGATGCAATTGCAGTATTAAATCAAACAAAGTTGCCGCATGTCACTGAATACAAAACATTAACGAATATTGAAGATGTATGGAAAAGTATCGTTATGTTAGAAGTACGAGGAGCGCCTGCAATTGGAATTGTAGCTGCGTTTGGTTTGGCGCTTGCGGCAAAGAAATACGATGCTATAAATATCTATGAGTTTCAGAAGAAGTTTAATAGAGATTGTAACTATTTAGGAACATCACGCCCGACAGCAGTCAATTTATTTTGGGCAATCGATCGTATGAGAGAATCTATTCGAGAGATTACTACAATAAAAGAAGCTCAAAAAATATTAGAAGAAGAAGCGCTTCATATTCAGCAAGAGGATGAAATGGTGTGCCGAAGTATTGGAGAACATGCTTTAACATGTTTTAAAGACGGTGATAAAATTTTAACAATTTGTAACGCTGGAAGTATTGCAACTGCTAGATATGGAACAGCATTAGCCCCATTTTATATTGGGAAAGAGAAGGGTGTGCGTTTACATGCGTATGCGTGTGAAACGAGGCCTGTTTTACAAGGTGGTCGTTTAACGACATGGGAATTGAAACAAGCAGACATTGATGTAACGCTTATTACGGATAATACTGCAGCACATGCAATTCGAACGAAAGAAATTAATGCGATTATCGTAGGGGCAGATCGAATCGTTGAAAACGGTGATACTGCTAATAAAATAGGAACATTAAATTTAGCTATATTAGCAAAGTATTTCGTTATCCCATTTTACGTTGCAGCACCGTTATCTACATTTGATACTACGAAACAAACAGGTGCTGAAATTGTCATTGAAGAAAGAGATGAAACAGAAGTTACGAAAATTTTTGGGAAACAAGTGGCGCCACTTGGAACGCCTGTATTTAACCCTGTATTTGATGTAACACCGCATGAATTAATTACGGGGATTATTACTGAGAAAGGTATTTTACGTGGAGATTATAAGCAAGAAATTACATCATTATTTGAAAAAATAAGCTAACTGCTCAGTCGCTATATAAAAAAACGGTAGAAAAGCATGTTTTTAAATGGTCGAGAGGGACTGGCTATGTATAGGAGCGGTAAGTGCCTGTTCCTACCACGCGCAACGTTTTAAAACAAAGAAAGTAGCAAGGTGTAGGACCATTTGTATCTTCATGGTAGCAATCTATATGCTGAAAAATGAAATGTATGGCTGAGTAGTTAAAAAACAAGCTAATAAAAAATAGCTTGTTTTTTATGCCTTAAGTCTTCGTTTCCTCTTATTTATGTAATGAAGGGAGGAGAGAAAGATGGAAGAGTGGATCGGGATGATAGGTAATGTGGGCTTTCCAATTGTTGTAACGCTATATTTACTCCATCGGATTGAAAGTAAATTAGACGGAGTGATTGTTGCAATTGAGAAACTCCCTAAACAATTACTAAAGTAGAAAGATCCTCGCGATAGAAAGTAAAATAAAGTTTGCTCGCGAAGAGCAAACTTTATTTTTTATCCCGCATTAACTGCCCGTAAAAGCCCGATTGGTGAAGGCTAATAATTAGTGGGGATGAACAAAACCCCCACTGATTAAAGTTTCACTTTATTGAGCAGTATAACCACCATCGATAACGACGGCTTGACCAGTTATACCTTTTGCTTTTTCACTCGCTAAAAACATAGCATAATCAGCAATTTCTTGTACTTGTAGCAAACGTTTCTGTGGTATAAGAGGATAAATGACATCTTCTAAAACATTTTCAAGTGGTACATTTCGCGTAGTTGCTAAGTCTTGTAGTTGATTTCGTACAAGAGGGGTATCAACATATCCGGGACAAAGAGCATTTACAGTAATTCCATGAGTTGCTCCCTCTAAAGCAGCAACTTTTGTTAATCCAATTACACCATGTTTCGCACTATTATAGGCAGCTTTTCCAGCGAATCCAACAAGTCCGTTAATCGAAGCAACATTAATAATACGACCATATTTTTGCTTTTTCATAATCGGAAAGGCATGTTTGATGGCGATAAATGGAGCGATTTGCATAATTTTAATAAGAAGCTCGAATTTATCAGTTGGAAAATCTTCAATCGGTGAAACATGTTGCATTCCTGCGTTGTTAATTAATACATCTAATGAACCGAAATGACGAACTGTTTGAGAAAGTGCTGCTGTAATTTCTTCTTCAGATGTAACGTCACATTTTAAACCAATGGCTTGATAGCCTTCTTTTTGCAATTGTTCAGTAGCTTCTTTTGCACGATCTTCAAGGCGATCACTAATGACAACTTTAGCACCCTCTTTGGCAAAAGCACTTCCCATTTCATAACCAATACCGCTCGCAGCACCTGTTAAAAAGACAACTCGATTTGTAACCATGATGAAAAACACTCCTTCATAATAAAAGTTCTCTTATTGCTCTATTTAGAGAGGTGATAATAAAATTCCTGCAAACATTTGGAAAAATATTGCTAGCTATCTTGTTTTGCAAAGTAGCGTTTGCTATACTATTTTGTAAAGCAAGATACTTACGCTTATCTATCTTGTAAAACAAGATAGCAGGAGGATTTCAATTATGTCGACAAGTCAAATGCTGAAAGGGATTTTAGAAGGATGCTTACTTGCTATTATTTCTGAAGGTGAAATATACGGTTATGAAATGAGTGAAAGATTAGCGAAGTATGGTTTTACAATGGCGAGTGAGGGAAGTATTTATCCGTTATTAATACGAATGCAAAAGGAAGGATTAATAACAAGTGTAATGAAGGAATCTCCATCTGGCCCAAAGCGAAAATATTATACATTAACAGAAAAAGGCGAGGAAGCACTGGATGAATTTATGGATCGCTGGGAAGCGATGCAAAGTAGTGTAGAGCGTCTACTTGAAGGGAAGGGGAGAAAAAAATAATGTTATCAAATGAAGCGCGAAATTTTTTATTAGATATGAGATTATTTTTAACTGCAAAGAGTGTGAAAGAAAGCGATATTGAAAGCTTTTTAGAAGATGCAGAGTTGCATTTAATAGAAGGTGAGGGTGAAGGGAAAAGTGTAGAAGATATTTTCGGAAGTTCACCGAAAGAATATGCGAATGAACTTGTAAAAGTGATGGAAAGGGATAGAAAGGAAAATTGGAAGCAAATTGGTTTTACGGTAATGAATATCGTATCGTTTTGGTTTATTGCTTCTATCTTAATAGTGAATAACGGAATTCTACAGATTTCACTTATTCAGTGCATTGGCTATAGCTTTACATTGATCGTAGCTGTAATGGGTCCAAATTTTCTGCTTCGTAAAATGACATTTGTAACAAGTTTTACAAAAACGTGGTTTTCCATGTGGTTTTTAGTCATGATTGCGCCAATGTTTTTATTAGGAGCAGTTCCGATATTAGATATGATATATCCTACAACGATGTTTACGTTGACTCTAGTCCAAAGTTATATATTAGCTGGAGGGATCTTTATCCTCACGGTAGCTATAAATATATATTTTGAAGGATGGTTTAAAAATTTATATTTAATTATTCCGCTTTCTATTATGTTAGTTTTTAAAACGTTCACATCGGAAGATCTCGTGCCAATGTTATTTCAAATTATATGTTTATACGGAAGTTTGTTTATTTTAATCTTCCTTGAAATTATGATGAAGGCGAATAGAAGAGAAACGGTTAAATAAGGGAGGGGTTTTAATGCAAGTTTCTAAAGAGGGAGAAAAGTTTTTAATTGATACGAAAGTGTATTTAATAACAAAAGGAATTAAAGAAGAAGATGTGGACGCTTTTATAGAGGATGCAGAACTTCATTTAATAGAAGGTGAGAAAGAGGGAAAGACGGTAAGCGATATATTCGGTGATTCACCAAAAGAATATGCGGAAGAATTAGCGAAAGAAATGGAGAAGGATAAAGGCGGGAGTATAAAGAGTATTCTTGCCATGATAATTGGTATTGGCGGGTATTGGATATTAACTCATATTTTATTTAATAATCCGAATCAGCAATTTACACTAACGAATATACAGTTAATTGGCTATCCTATCGTTTTAATCATTACGATTATTGGAACCATTGTTGCGTTTAGAATGTCTTCTTTTAAAAATAAATTTGTAGAGTTCGGGATTATTTACATAATAGTAATGGTTCCCATTTTATTATTAGTATTATTGATGTTTGTTGATAAATGGTACGGTACACCTATTTTGCAATTGTCGACAATGCAAACATATATATTAGCAGCAAGTATCTTTTTATTACTTTTTGTTGGAGAAGTGTATGTCCTTGGTTGGATGGGTGTTTTGGTGCTAATTGTTCCTTTAGCGATTATGTTTATATTTAAAGAATTAGAAGAAAAAAATGTATTTTGGGGAATTGCAAAGATATTACTTATGTATGGAAGTATATATGGATTAATGAGATGGTCTTTAAAAATTGAAGAGAGAAAAAGTGTAAACGAGTAGTTCAAAAAAAGTGGCTGCTCTGGATATACAAAAAATTATTTCCAAAGAAATACTATATTTTGATTTTTAGAGGGATTCGGTTTAGGTGTATAGTGTATCCTTTGCAGCCGGTATATCGTTTATTAATTGGAATAAATTGTTTTAAACAGTAACATGACAGTTACTGTTTTTTTCTTTGTAATAAAGAGCTTTGTAAAGAGAGCTCTTTTTGTTCGTTTGTTAATAAGGAATGAATATGGACGTTTTCAGGACGAGGTACGATAGGGTACATAAGATTTGTTGGAGAAGGATGGTGCTCCGAGCCAGTTAGGGAATGAGGATCTGCGTGAGTAAGTTTTCCATGAACACGTCTTGTAAATAAAATATGACCGACTTCGTGAGCGAGCGTATATATATTTTTCATGGGAGCAGCCGAATTTGTTAAAACGATATAACCAGTAAGTTGCTGTTGTTTTGCTAAAGAGTAAGCGCAAGCGATTACTGCGGTTTCTTTGAAATAATCACTACCAATATAACAAATATAAAGGTCGCATTCAGGAGCTTCGTTAACACAAGTTTGAAAAAAAGATGATAATTTTTCCTGACTTTGAATGGAGTTTTTATAACTAATCTCCCGATTAGAAAAACGGAAAAGCTCGTTTAGTACAATTACTTCTTTAATTTTAAATGTAATGGGATGCCAAATTGATTCTGCAACTGCTAAATCTTTTGCAATACGGTCGTCAGAAATATCGGCGCCTGGAGTAATGCAAACACATATATTAACGTATGAATTCATAAGGAACACCTCAAATGAAAAAATTCTTTCTATAATATATGTGGGGGAAAGGTCCTATGTATGGATA
>NZ_JBFPJH010000143.1:0-8436 GCF_040838255.1 Bacillus sp. C30
TAATAAAGTAGAGCCATTCTTCTATTACAGAAGGATGGCTCTATTTTTTTATACTAATTAAACTTAATTTAGTATAAAGAGATTTTATCCAAGTTCTTTTTCTGTTTAAAGACAGCAAATTAAGAGTTTTCAAGAATGAAGAAAAGGCGACTGAAATCCAGCCGCCTTTTTCTTCATTTAGAAACACTTTTATTTTACTGCGCCTGAACAGAAACACTCTCATCTTGCTCATTTGGTTTAACAAGTGCATAATTTTCCCACGATCTACTTCTCCAGCGGAAGAACATAATAATTGCTCGCGTCCATTCGTCGATAGCAATCGCTAGCCAAATACCAACGAGCCCCATGTCTAAATGGAAGGCGAAAAAGTAACCGAGTGGTAAGCTCATTAACACCATGGAGAATGCGCCGATTAAAACAGGATATTTTGCATCGCCAGCTGCACGAAGTGAATTAATGATGACGATGTTCATCGTCCGTCCTGTTTCAAGTAGTACACTTAGTAAAAGAACGCTTGCCCCTAGAGCGATAATATGAGGATTATCCGTAAATAGTCCCATTAATTGTGTGCGGAATGTAACAACGAGCATGACCATAAATAAAGTTACACCAATCGCCCATTGTACACTTTTCCATACGCGTGTGTAAGCTTCATCCTTTTCATTTCCGCCAACTAGGCGTCCAACGATAATAGCTGTTCCCATACCGATAGCAATGGCGAATAAATAAGTGAACATGGAAATGTTAGTAGCGTATTGTCTTGCAGCTAACGATTCCGTACCTAAGTATGTTGCGTAATATAAGAAGACAATTTGACAAGCTTGATACATGACTTGTTCGAATGCAGATGGAATGCCAATCTTCAAAATTTTGCCAACATATTCTTTTGATAAAGTGAAGTAATATTGTAATTTCACACGGTATTCCATAACGCGGTACAGTAACCAGAAGAAAATGATAAGTGCGATTAACCGGCTGACAGCGGAAGAAATCGCGGCCCCTTGCACACCAAGTTCAGGGAAACCGAATTTCCCGAAAATAAGTACGTAGTTTCCGGCGATATGAATAATATTCATTCCAAGCGAAACAAACATCGCTTGCTTTGTAAAGCCGTGAACGCGGATAATTGCGGCTAATGAGTTAATAATAGCTTGAAGGAAAATAGCTCCTCCGACGATGGATAGATAGCTTTGTGCATACGTTAGTACATCGCCTTGTAAATTCATTGCCGTCATCATATGTTTTGAAAATAAAAGAAAACCAGCGCTTATAATGAGTCCGACCACTAAATTTAATGTGACGGCTAATGCTGATATTTTTGATGCTTCCATAAAGCGTTTAGAACCGAGGTATTGGGATACAACGATAGCTGCACCATTCCCGATGACTTCTAGTACTAAAATCGCGATATGAAGGTATTGATTCGCTGCACCAACCCCAGATACAGCATCGTCTGATAATGCACTTAACATGAAAGTATCAGCGATCCCCATCAGCATAAAAAGAAAAACTTCTAGAAAAATAGGCCATGTTAATAAGAATAAACTTAATTTCTCTGTTGGCCCGTTTTTTGAGCGAATTGTTGTCATGTCCGTCCCCTCTTTACCGATATCTATTTTTAGCAAAGTGTATCGTAACACACTTTCATATCCTTTGCACTTATTTTAGCCTACATATTTTCAATATGAATAAACCTTCATTTTATGACAAAAAAGGAGGAATAATTATGCATAAGATATTTTGGAATATAAAATTTATTTTTCTTTGATAATTTAGAAAAGTATAAAAATGGATATTTTTAACACTTTAGTTCAATAAAAACGCAGTGTGAAACGTTTACAAATGCACGTGGTGTTAACAGAAAATTTTAATAAAATAGAAATATAAATATACAAAGAATATATTTGTGTGTATAATATGAATTGTTAGAACATATATATTTCTTTCTGTTTGAAAATGAAAGGGCTAACATTTTTTTGGAGGGTGGAAGTATGAAAAAAAAGATACCAGTTTTTGTAGCATCAACAGTAGCAATGAGCATGATTTTAGGGGCATGTGGCTACCAAAAAGATGAACCGCAAGCGAACGCAAAAGGGGATAGCGGGAAAAGCGGTGCGAAGCAAGTTATTAACTTAATTGAAACACAAGAAATTCCAACGATGGACCCAGCGTTATCAGCTGATGCAGTTTCTTCAAAAGTAATGAACAATACGATGGAAGGCCTATACCGCCTTGGGAAAGACGATAAATTAGTTCCAGGTGTAGCGAAGGAATTCCAAAAGTCAGAAGACGGTAAAAAGTATACATTTAAATTACGTGAAGATGCAAAATGGTCAAATGGTGAACCTGTAACGGCGAAAGATTTCGTGTATGCATGGCAAAGAGCAATTAATCCAGATACAGCTGCGAAATCGGCGTACATTATGTACGATATAAAAAATGCTGAGAAAATTAATAAAAAAGAGATGAGTCCAGACCAATTAGGTGTAAAAGCGATTGATGATCATACACTAGAAGTAGAATTAGATAATTCTATTCCATATCTTGTTGATTTAATGGTCTATCCGATCTTCTATCCTGTTAATGAAAAGTATGTGAAAGAGCAAGGGGCGAAGTTTGGTTTAGAAGCAAATACAACACTTTATAACGGACCATTTACATTAAGTGATTGGCAACATGAACGTAGCTTCAAAATGACAAAGAGCTCATCATATTGGGACAATAAAGAAGTGAAGCTTGAGGAAGTAAACTTTAATATTGTAAAAGATACGTCTACGCCAATTAATTTATATGAAACAAACGCAGTCGATCGAGCGACGTTATTAGCAGAGTTCATCGATAAATATAAAGGAAAACCAGATTTCAAAACGGTAGAAGATACATCTGTATTCTTCCTTCGCTTAAATCAAAAAGACCCAGCTTTAGCAAATAAAAATATTCGTAAAGCAATTTCTCTTGGTTTTGACCGTAAACCATTCGTTGATACATTATTAAATAACGGTTCTAAGCCAGCGACGGGATTAATTCCTGACAATTTCATTAAAGGACCGGATAAAAAAGATTTCCGTGTTGAAAATGGAGATATTGTAAAACCAAATGTAAAAGAAGCGAAAAAGTATTGGGAAGCTGGTAAAAAAGAGCTTGGTAAAAACGAAATTGAATTAGAGCTATTAAATGAAGACGTTGAATTATCGAAGAAAACTGGTGAATATTTAAAAGGTGAGTTAGAAAAGAATTTACCAGGTTTAACAGTGAAAATTAAACAACAACCATTCGCGCAAAAACTAAAATTAGAAGATGCGGGCGACTTTGTAATGTCATTCTCTGGATGGAGTGCAGACTTCCCAGATCCAGTTACATATCTTGATATGTTCGTAACTGATGGGGCACAAAATAAAATGAAGTATTCTAATCCGAAGTACGATGAGATTATTATGAAAGCGAAGAAAGATGGAAGTGACGTAAATGCTCGTTGGAAAAACTTACTTGAAGCAGAAAAAATGTTACTTGATGACGCTGCGATTGTTCCAGTATATCAACGTGGTAGAGCATATTTACAAAGAGAAACAATTAAAGATATGTACAACCATAAGTATGGTGGCGAAGTAAGCTTCAAATGGGCATCAGTAGGAAAATAACAAAAAAAAGCAGGTGATTACCTGCTTTTTTTAGTACGTACGTTTTTTATAAATGCCTTTTCCACCAACTTGGTTCCAGCCAGATTGTACATCTAAACTTTTGTTAACAAACTTCATTTTTTCTTTCCCACCAAAGAGTTTTTCACCGATGCTATTTGTAATGACACCAATCAATGCTGTTATTCCGATGATGAGGGTAGCAACAATGATAAAATCAGTAAAAAAAGCGATCATATGCAAATTCCCCCTTTGTCTGTCTGTATTTTTATTGTATGAGATAAATGGTAAAAAAGAAAGAAATGTCAGAAAAATATTCGATTTACTTTAGAAAGCATATAGACATGAGCGGAGAGATTTGTTAAAATAAGAACAAATGTTCCTTTTCGTTTCTAACCTTTAGAGTCTTACATTTCTCAATTGTTTTGTCGGGAAAAGGTAAGAAAACGCTCTCTTTTTAATGGGGAAGATTATGAAACTGTAATTGTATATCAAGTGAAGATTAGTGTAGAAAGTAAGTATCAAAAGGGTTGAAGACCGTTGTTAAAGGACAGTTTTACTGAGTATAATCATGTTGCATAGCAGTGGAGTACACGGAGGAATTTTCTCAACTAGCAGTAAATTCACTGTATATTTCTTGCAAAAACTATTGTATAATGATTATAGAAGTTACTTATTAAAAGTAATTATTGTTGCTTACATGAATTGCGATTTTTTACTTTGCTATAAGACAAGTTATCGCGAAAAATTGCGGAAGTTAGAAATTTAAACTGTAATTAGTACAGAATTTGTACTCTTTAAGGAGAGTGAGCTTTGTATGGTAACATTATATAGTTCTCCAAGCTGTACGTCTTGTAGAAAGGCGAAATTATGGCTAGAGGAAAATCATATTCCTTATACAGAACGTAATATTTTCTCAGATCCATTAACGATTGATGAGATTAAAGAGATTTTACGTATGACAGAAAGCGGAACGGATGAGATTATTTCTACTCGTTCAAAAGTTTTCCAAGAATTGAATGTGAACTTAGAGTCTTTACCACTTCAAGATTTATATAAGATGATTCGTGACTATCCAGGTATTTTACGTCGTCCAATTATGATTGACGAAAAACGCCTTCAAGTAGGTTACAACGAAGATGAAATCCGTCGTTTCTTACCACGTACAGTAAGAACGTTCCAATTACGTGAAGCACAGCGTCTTGTAAATTAATTATAATAATATGAAAACCTTCTACCTATTATAGAGTAGAAGGTTTTTTTTTACGGTTTAACATTACGTAATCGGACTTGTTGAACGATAAAGCCTATGCATAAAATGGTGAAAATGAACAAATAAGGGATACTTGTGGCAAAACTAGGATTATGATGAAAAAACGTTGCAAGTCTGTCTTCATGTGTAATCATTTTTCCTGCTGTATAGGCGAGAACTGCTGCTCCGCAATAAATGAGAAATGGAAAGCGTTCCATGAGTATTAAAATAAGTTTGCTTCCCCAAATGATAATCGGGATAGAAATGAATAAACCGATAATTACGAGTGAAAGTCTTCCGTGAGCTGCTCCTGCAATGGCAATAACATTGTCAAACCCCATAACGAGATCCGCGAATACAATTGTACGCACAGCTTGGAATAAAGTCGTTTTTCCTTTGATAGAAGAAAGATCGTTGTTATTATCAGTGAGTAAATTGACCGCAATTAATGTAAGTAAAATTCCGCCGGTGAGTTGTAAAAATGGGATATCAAGTAAATAGACAGCTAGTATCGTGAGGAGAATTCGTAGCACAATTGCTAACATAGTACCAATCAAAATGGCTTTATTTCGTTTTGCTTCAGGTAAATTTCGGCTAGCTAGTGCGATGACAATTGCGTTATCGCCACCTAGTACAACATCGATACCGACAATCATTAGTACAGATGTTAAAAACTCTAAGTCCATTCGTCTGCCTCCATTTATGATGTTTTAATAAGCGAAATATATGTATGTGGTGAAGAAAGTTTGTCTAGTTTTGATCTCGCGCTCCAGGGACAAAATAATCACCTCTAATAGAAGTTTCACTTTATTACAGTGTACGAGGGAATGTGGGAATGTATGTCCAAATTTTTTGCGAGCAGTGAATTGGTATAATGGTATATTTATTCCGATTGGTGCGAGCTAATAATCAGTGGAGGATGAAAAAAATACTGATTATTGTTTCACTTTATGTAAAAAGTCGAATACAGATAGGTATATAACTATTTTTGTAAAATAAATCGATTTTATTTCCCTTCTGGAGAATCTTATCATAAAATGAGAGTACAAGAATCTATTGTTTTGTCATATGAGTGGGGAATCCCTTCATAACAATTCTAAGCAGGAAGGGAGCGTTGTATTTTGGATATTGAAAGAATTAATGACCATACGATGAAATTTTTTATTACGTACATTGATATAGAGGACAGAGGGTTTAATCGTGAAGAAATTTGGTATGATCGCGAACGAAGTGAAGAGCTCTTTTGGGAGATGATGGACGAAGCTCGTGATCATGATGATTTCTTTATCGATGGGCCGTTATGGATCCAAGTGCAAGCAGTCGATAAAGGGATTGAAGTACTTGTAACGAAAGCGGAGCTTTCAAAGGATGGACAAAAGCTGGAACTACCAATAGGTGTAGACAAAATTATAGACATTCCTCTAGATGAAGGCATCGAATCATTATTCCAGCAAGAATTAGTGGAAGAGGTAGAAGAACAAGTAGGAACACACTTTAATGAAGATGGTACGTTTGGCTTTTTAATTAAGTTTAATGATTTTGAAGATGTTATTTCATTAAGTCATCGTCTTATCTTTGAAGATATAAAAGATGAATTACATTCATTTGAGGACCGATATTATGTATATGTGGAATTCGATGAAGTGCTACATGATGAAGAAGAAATTGATCGTATTTTAAGTATTGTTTTAGAATATGGAGAAGAATCTACTTTAACGATTCACCGTGTAAGTGAGTATGGGAAACAGGTTGTGAAAGAGCGTGCGCTTGAGACAATTCGCAACAATTTCCCTCCTAAAATGTAGGCCGATTTCTATAGTATGAAATCGGCTTTTTTTATGAAGAATAGGAAGGCTTTCTTAGTAAGGAGGTAAGAGATGAAAAACACGTTAAAACTACTTTTCTTTTTTCTACTATTGTTCGCATTATTTGTTTCATTACGCATGTTTATTGATGTAGCATTTTATTCGGATGTCATTGGGATAAAGGATGTTTCTATTTTAGGTATTATTAGTATTTTATTTACGGTTTCCGCATTTTTAATTGGATGTGTTATTTTCTTAGAAAACCGCCATCCGTCTAAAACACTTACGTGGTTAATCGTACTAGGTATTTTTCCGGTGTTCGGTTTCTTTGCTTATCTTTTATTTGGACAAAATTTTCGTAGAAAAAGAATGTTCCAAAAGAAGGCATTACTCGATGAACAGGCGTTTTTACAATATAAGGGACACGAAGATTACGAAGAACGGATTTTACGAAATCATAAGCATCAAGAATTGTTATTTCGTTTAGCAGATCGACTAGGTGCTTTAAATATTTCATTTCAAACTGAAACGAGGACATTAACAAATGGAGACGAAACGTTTCAGGCAATTTTAGATGGGTTAAATCGAGCGAAACACCACATTCATATGGAGTATTACATTGTGCGTGATGACAAGCTCGGTACAGAAATTAAAGATATTTTAATAAAAAAATCAAAAGAAGGCGTTGTCGTACGTTTTTTATACGACGCGGTTGGAAGCTTTAAATTATCAAATTCGTATATTGAAGAATTGAATGATGCAGGAGTAGAAATGATTCCATTTTTCCCTGTGCGCTTTCCAATTTTAAACGATAAAATTAATTATCGAAACCACCGAAAAATCGTTATTATAGATGGAAATGAAGGGTTTGTAGGTGGATTAAATATTGGTGATGAGTATTTAGGGAAGGATAAATATTTCGGTTTTTGGCGAGACACGCATTTATATTTACGCGGTGAAGCAGTTCAAAGTTTACAGCTAATTTTCCTTCAAGACTGGTTTTATATGACTGGTGAGGCGGTATTAGCACCTGAATATTTACAAGCGGAAGCAGTTGAGGGTGATCATTGGGGCGGAGTCCAACTTGTTGGAGGTGGACCGGATAATAAATGGGAAACAATTAAACATTTATATTTTGCAATGATTGCTTCAGCTAGGAAATCGATTTGGATTGCAACACCATACTTTATCCCAGATGATGATATTTTATCTGCATTAAAAGTAGCTGCACTTGCTGGTATTGATGTTCGTTTGTTAATGCCAAGTAAGCCAGATAAGCGGACTGTCTTTTATGCATCAAGATCGTACTTTCCGGAGTTATTAGATGCAGGAGTAAAAATATATGAATATGAAAAAGGTTTTCTTCATAGTAAAGTTGTCATCGTGGATTCTGATCTCGCATCAATTGGGACAGCTAATATGGATATGAGAAGTTTTCATTTAAACTTTGAAGTAAATGCCTTTTTATATGATACAGGTAGCATTCGAAAGCTCGTTCAAGATTTTAAAGACGATTTAGAAGAATCCAGTGAAATTCATGTTGACCGATTTCATAAGAGACGTCTTCATAGGCGGATTGTTGAATCGACGTATCGGTTATTATCACCTTTATTATAGAAAGAGATGTCCTAATTTAGGACATCTCTTTTTTTGAGAGGAATTTGTAGTAAATTGTAGAATACAAGAAGTTGAAAGACCAACTATGAAAAGTCAAGGATGAAATTCAGAATAAATAATGGAAGGG
>NZ_JBFPJH010000144.1:0-8430 GCF_040838255.1 Bacillus sp. C30
ATACAGTATTATACGATTATAAACTGAATGAAACCATAATCAATTTGTGTCGTGATTATCATTTTCAAATTGATGAATGGGGAAGGCAAATGGTGCGCCACCAGCGTTAGAAACTGGTTCTAGTGGGTTCGATTCCCACCCCGAAATTTTTTAAAGATTGATATAAAAATTTCGAGGGTGGGTGCTTTTTCGTCATGCTACCCTCGTGTGAGGAGGAGTTAGTGTGTTGAAAAAACGCGACTTACACGACAGCCACGTTCTATACGAATTAATGGTGGATCCTGCTGTCTTCCCTTTTGTGCGTCAAAAGGCCTATTCTTATGAAGAATATTTATTTTTAACGAAACAAACAATCGAAGCCGAAGAGCGTGGAGAATTAATCTCACGCACAATTTTAGATGAATGGGGTAACCCCATCGGCACAATTACTTTATTTGATGTGCAAGAAAAAGCTGGATTCCTCGGAACTTGGCTTGGCAAACCATATCATGGTAAAGGATATAATAAATTGGCGAAAGATTCATTTTTTAGCGAACTTTTCTATGAATTAGATATTGAAACGATTTTTATGCGTATTCGTAAAATAAATATTCGGTCTATTAAAGCTGCCGAAAAACTACAATATGTAAATCTAGCAAACGAAACAAGAAAAGCCGTTTATGATGAAATTAACGCGCATGAAGAAGTATATAATTTATATGAAATTCCAAAAGATCAGTATACACTTGCAACAATGCGAGATACAACATTCCAAGAAGCACACCAATTAAAAGAAGCGTAATCTAAAAATTCAGAAATAACAATTAATCATTACTAGTTTGACATATATGTATATCACCCCATGTCTTTGGAAACGATAGATAGTGACTTTAGGACACGAGGTGATTTGTAATGGATAAAAAGAAACGTGATAAAGCAAAAAACACATTATCTAGTACACAAGAAGTTCTCTATCAGCGAGAATTTCGAAAAGCAGATCGTGCAGCGGGCTATCGCTCAAAAAGTATTTAAAGTGAAACTGAATAATTAGAAGGTTTCCCCCCTAATTATTCAGTTTCATTACATAAGATTTTCCAATGAATTAGCAAAAAAGGTTCCTTATTTATAAGGAACCTTTTTTGTGGACAACCTTATCCACAAAAACCGTAGAATTGTGCATAAATTACAAAAGTATTTTACGAATTCATTTATTTAAATGAATTCTAAACGTGAGAATTGTGGATAATTTTCTAAAAATTGTGGATTATGTGGATATAGCTGTTAATATTCCGATTTTACTGTCTAATGAAAGCGTAATCCTTTGTGGATAAAGTGAAACTTTAATCAGTGGGAGTTTTGTTTATCCCCACTGATTATTAGCCCTCACCAATCGGGCTTTTGCGGGATAAGTTAATAATTCACGTTTATTTTTTTTTACAACAATAAAAAAAACCCTCTTTAAATGCTTAAAAGAGGGTTTCATATTAAGTAAAAGATTCGGCAAGAACTGGTGATTTAATAGGTATATGATTCGGCTCTGCATGATTTTCTGCCAAAATTGTATCCACAATATGACCAGCTGGCTCAGGACGATAAATACTTTTCATTGCTTCTTTCATCTGAAGAAGCTTCATATCATCTTGTAATAACGCCTCTGTTTTTGCAAAAACTTCACTATCATCACGAATTACAACTGCAGCCCCTTTTTTTTCAAAATACAACGCATTTTCATTCTCTTGTCCTGGGACAGGTTTATATAAAATGACAGGTACTTGTAATGCAGCTGCTTCGCTTAATGTAATACCACCTGGCTTCGTAATCATACAAGAAGTAACACGGAACAATTCATCAATGTTTTCAACATAACCAAATACTTTTAAAGCATCAGAACCTTGTTCCTGTAGTTCCATTAAATCCTGCTTTAAAGCTTCGTTTTTCCCACAAACGACAACTACTTGTAAGTTTGGTACTGACATAAATGACTGGCATAGCTCTTTTACACTCCCTAGCACACCATGAGCACCTGCTACAATTAGTAACATCTTTTTATCCTTACATAACTGATATTTATTATATATAATTGCTGGATTTATCTTTAGCTCAAAACTGCTACGAATCGGAATCCCTGTTTCAACAATTTGTTCTGCAGGTACACCGATATCAACCATCACTTTTTTCACATGATCGGTTGCTACAAAATAACGATCTACTTCTCGATGGATCCATATTTTATGCACGCAAAAATCCGTTAATACGTTATAAACAGGAATAGAAATACCTATTTGCTTTTTCAATTCTGGTACAGCGATGATTGGAAAGGTATTAATAACAATATCCGGTTTCTCCACCTGTAATAGCGTCTTCAAACGCTTTCTCCCAAAATTCGCATACCAAGATGCTATTTTTTTATCATAAATTTTCTCTACACCATAATAAAACAAACGATATAATTCTTTTCCTACCGTATAGCTTTTTAAATATAAATATTTTGTAATATCGGTTATAACTGGATGTGATTCTCCAAACAAGTCGCATACAATTACATCTTCGATTCCTTTTTGGCGAAATGTTTGTTCTAATGTTTTTGCCACTTGCACATGACCGTTACCGTAATGTGCAGTTAATATTAAAACCTTGGGGTTTTTTATCAAACAAATCCACTCCTAGCTTTTTGTTTCTCCATATTGCATATACGACAATAGGAAAAACATTTTCCTTAAAAACTACATACTCGGATTCTAATACTTTCCTGTTAGCTATGTATCTGTCGTGGATATGCAAAGCATATAAGATTGACCCCTTAATCCTATCTGTGCTCATATCTTTACATTATACTTTCCTATAAGAGCTTTCGCAATAACTTACAAATGTTCTATATTCCATAATACTCACTCTTTTACTTCTTAATTCTTTTTACTATTTTGATTTCCCTTTACAATTATGTAAATTTCTCCGCTTATTCTTTACAAAAATATGGATATTCCCTTTTCAGTATACTCTTTTCTAAATATATACTCTAGATTTTATTATGAAGAAACAAAAAGCCTAACCAAATGTTTAGGTTAGACTGCTTGTAAAATATGTTTTGCATGTTCAACATTTTCTTCTGTCGGTGGATTCACATCCGCAAGTGGATACTTATGTCCAAGTGCCTCCCATTTATAAACACCGAGCTTATGATATGGCAGCACTTCCACTTTCTTAACATTAGATAGACTTTGAATAAAGTTTGATAATTTTTGCAAATCCTCTTCACCATCGGTAACACCGGGAACCAATACATGTCTTACCCAAATTGGTTTCTTTCTATCCGATAAATAACGAGCAAATTGTAAAATGTGTTCATTTGGTTTCCCTGTTAATTTACGATGTTTCTTTGAATCAATATGCTTCAAATCCAATAAAACTAAATCTGTATACTCCATTAAAATATCTAGCTTATTTTGGAATTCTGGTTCTTCAGAATAACAACCGCCAGAAGAATCGATTGTTGTATGGATACCAGCTTCTTTGCACTTTTTAAACAACTCAATTAAGAAGTCTAGCTGTAATAGTGGCTCTCCACCGCTAACTGTTATACCGCCTCCAGAAGCTTCAATAAATGGAAGGTAACATGTCACATCCTGCATCACTTCTTCAACTGTTATTTCTTTACCTTTACCGATTTCCCATGTATCAGCATTATGACAATATTGACAACGTAATAAACACCCTTGTGTAAATATGACATAACGAATCCCTGGGCCATCAACAGTACCACAAGACTCTACAGAATGTATTCTTCCTTTTACCATGTTACTTCCTCCTTTATTGAAACAGCCTCCCTCCGCTATATATTAAAAGCGGAGGGACACTTTTTTCACTTACATGCTTTCATGCATTGTACGGTTTATTACATCAATTTGTTGTTCACGAGTTAATTTAATAAAGTTAACAGCGTAACCAGATACACGAATTGTTAATTGTGGATATTTTTCAGGATGCTCCATTGCATCCATTAATGTTTCACGGTTAAATACGTTAATATTTAAGTGGTGTCCTTCTTTTATTGCATATCCATCAAGCATAGATACTAAGTTGCGTACTTGTACATCATCTTCTTTACCAAGTGCTTTTGGAATAATAGAGAATGTATTTGAAATACCATCTTGTGCATCTTCATATGGTAATTTAGCTACAGATAATAATGATGCTAATGCACCTTTTGTATCACGGCCATGCATTGGGTTTGCGCCCGGTGCAAATGGTTCTCCAGTACGACGTCCATCTGGAGTGTTACCAGTTTTCTTACCGTATACAACGTTAGATGTGATTGTTAAGATTGACATTGTATGAACAGAATTACGGTATGTTTTATGTTTGCGAATCTTGTTCATAAATGTTTTCACAAGATTTACTGCGATTTCATCTACACGATCATCATTGTTACCGTATTTAGGGAAATCTCCCTCAATTTCGAAATCAACTGCAATACCATTTTCATCACGAATTGGTTTTACTTGTGCATATTTAATTGCACTTAAAGAGTCTGCTACTACAGATAATCCAGCGATACCTGTTGCCATTGTACGAAGAACATTTGTATCGTGAAGTGCCATTTCAATACGTTCATAGCTATATTTATCGTGCATATAGTGAATTACATTTAATGTATTTAAGTATAGACCAGCTAACCATTCCATTGTCATATCGAATTTACGCATAACTTCTTCATAATCTAATACTTCAGAAGTAATTGGTGCGTATTCAGGACCAACTTGTGCTTTTGACTTTTCATCTTTACCACCGTTAACCGCATATAGTAATGCTTTCGCTAAGTTTGCACGTGCTCCGAAGAACTGCATTTGTTTACCAATTCTCATTGCTGATACACAACAAGCAATACCGTAGTCATCACCGTAGTCAGCACGCATAATGTCATCATTTTCGTATTGAATTGCTGATGTTTTAATAGACATTTTTGCACAGTAGTTTTTAAAGTTCTCTGGTAATTGTTTAGACCAAAGAACTGTTAAGTTTGGTTCTGGTGCTGGTCCTAAATTATCTAATGTATGCAAGAAACGGAATGAGTTTTTTGTTACTAACGGACGACCGTCTAACGCCATACCACCGATAGATTCAGTTACCCAAGTTGGATCTCCAGAGAATAGTTCATTATAATCAGGTGTTCTTGCAAATTTCACAAGACGTAATTTCATAATGAAATGGTCAACAATTTCTTGTGCTTTTTCTTCTGTTAAAGTACCATTTGCTAAATCTCTTTCAATGTAAACATCTAAGAATGTAGAGGTACGTCCAAGGCTCATTGCTGCCCCGTTTTGCTCTTTAATTGCTGCAAGATAAGCAAAGTATAACCATTGGAAGGCCTCTTGTGCATTTGTAGCTGGCTTAGAAATATCGAATCCATGAGAAGCAGCCATCTGTTTTAACTCTTGAAGTGCACGCATTTGCTCAGATAATTCTTCACGTAAACGCATTGTATCTTCGCTCATTACACCGCCAGTTAAATTATAATCAGCTTTTTTCGCTTCAATTAAATGATCTATACCATATAGCGCTACGCGGCGATAGTCACCGATAATACGTCCACGTCCATACGCATCTGGAAGACCAGTAATAACACCTGATTTACGAGCCGCTTTCATTTCTGGTGTGTATGCATCAAATACACCTTGATTATGAGTTTTACGCCAGTCTCTGAAAATCTTGCTAAGTTCTTTATCCATTTCATATCCATACGCTTCACAAGCTTGTTCTGCCATACGAATACCACCATATGGTTGTAAAGAACGTTTAAATGGTTTATCAGTTTGGAAACCGACCACTTTTTCAATATCTTTATTTAAATATCCTGGTTCATGTGATGTAATAGAAGAAACAATTTTTGTATCCATATCAAGAACGCCACCGTTTTCACGTTCCTTTGTTGTTAAATCCATTACTTGATCCCAAAGTTGTTTCGTTGCTTCAGTTGCTTCCGCTAAGAAAGAGTCTTCTCCCTCGTAAACGTTTACATTATTTAAAATGAAATCGCGAACATCAATCTCTGCTTTCCATTTTTCACCTTTAAAGTTTTCCCACGCGCTTTTTACATTTTCTAATACTTGAGTCATCCTAATCTCCTCCATTTTTGATTAGTACAGGACTACTTTTTTTATATAACAGCTTACACACTTAGAATACTACTTTTTTTCGGAAGTGGACGAAATAGTTGTGACATGTTTGTGAAATGTTGAGCAAACTACTACATACATAGTGTTAACCTCATATAAAACTCTTTAGAATTAACCCTTTCTTTAATTGTATTTTTTTGGTATTCTTATATACGAGTCCTATTTTGTAATATAAGAACGATACCATTGTAGAGCTGTAATACTCTTATCTCCTAATCTGTTATAGTTTTTATAACAGATCAAAAAAGTGTACATACGTTGTACACTTTTTTTGTTACCACTATAAAACATCTCTTTTTCTATTTCCATCGTAAAATCCACCACGACTGTTTGTTAATGCAATTAATTGCTCTAATCCTTCTATATGATCACCAATAATTCGAAGGACAGCTGGAGGATGACCTATTTTTGCGAAATGTTCACTGGGACGAATACGGTTCATCTTATCAACATCGACACGACTTACACAAGCGATTTCAAAACCTGAAAGTACAGCTTTCACTTGTGCTACACAAGGTGACAATAATGATTTATACCCTATTTCCTTCAAACAAGTACGACTAAACGCATTAGGTACAGCAATAAGAGAGCCTACTCCTAAATCTTTTCTATCACAAGCTAAATTTAATGCATATTTAAATGCTGTTACAAGATGAAGTGGTACTCTCAAATCTAAATAATGATTTAAATCATTTAATGCGACATCCGTTCCATCTGCAATAGCTTTTGCAAAGGGATATAGCTCACTAGCTGGAATAACAAAGTCACCGTCTATAAATAAAACAATTTCTCCTTTTGCAAAATAAGTTCCAAGCGAACGCCCCACATCGTTTCCAAGTGCTTCTTTATACACAATTGTTGTTGCTCCCTTGTCTTTTGCAATTGTTGCCGTTTTATCGGACGAACCATTTACAACAACGATGATTTCAAAAGGTTCAATTTTGCGAAGCTCTTCTATAACGTTTCCAATTGTTTTCTCTTCATTTTGCACAGGAATAATTACCGATAATTGCTCTCCTTTATACAAATTAGATGTAACGCCCCATCCTTGATAAAAATCTTCAAAATTTAGAGTATGATGGACACTCTCTCTTTTCCTATTTCCATCATAATATCCTCCGCGCCCATCGCTGCCTAATATCCGCTCTGCTACAGCTTCTATATGATCACCTATCATTCGTTTTTCAGATTGAGAAAGATCCGTGCCATATGCAGCATGCTCAAATGGACGAAATTTATTCGGCGTAATAACGTCAATTGCACAATGACGACTAATTCTCCATTTACTTTGTGCTAGGCGTAGATGAGCCACAATAGGATTAACAAAACATTCGTCTCCAATACTTTGCACAACTTCCTTCGTCAGCGCATGAGGTACAGATAATAAAGAATCAATTTTTAATTCTTCACGCTCTAACATTGCATTTAATATTTGGCGCCATACTGTCACGGAGTGCGGTTTTTGTTTCTTTAAAAATAATGCGTCCAAATTATTTAAAACGATGTCCGCCTGATCATGTAAAATCGGATTAAGGAATAATTGTAATTTTGAAGTTTGAATAGCAAAATCTCCATCTACAAACAGTAATACATCACCTATCGCATGTTTTGCACCAACTGCGCGTCCAACGTCGTTACCAAGTGACTCTTTATGCTGGATTACTGTACATCCTAAGCTCTCAGCAATCGCTTCTGTACCATCATTACAACCATTTGCTACTACAATAATCTCTACTGGATTCAATGGTTTTACCGATTGAACCACATCTGAAATCGTATCCACTTCATTACATACGGGAATAATAACTGATAACGACTTAGCCATTGTTTTCTTCACGAAACCATTTAATAGTTTCTTTCAATCCTTGTTCCCACGTTACTTTCGCTTGAAACTGAACAAGTTCTCTTAATTTCGTTACGTCTGGTCTTCTATTTGGAATCTCTTCAAATCCATGTGGATATACTTTCTCAAATGGAACGTGCACAATTTTGGAAATAGACTTCGTTAATTTTTTTATATCTTCCGCTACTACCCTTATATTTTTTTCATTCTCAGAACCTATATTAATAATTTCACCATTTACCTTCTCATCCATTGCACGAATTGTTGCCTCGACCGCATCACTTACATACGTAAAGCAGCGTGTCTGCTTTCCATCTCCATACACGAGAATATCGTCACCTTGCAAAGCCGCACGAATAAATCGTGGAATTACTCCTGCGTACGGACCATCTTTCGCTCTTGGACCATAAATATTAAAATAACGAACAATCGTTA
>NZ_JBFPJH010000145.1:0-8395 GCF_040838255.1 Bacillus sp. C30
AGTAGGACGTCGCCAAGCAACTTTAAGACGAGTCAGAATGACTCGTCTTTTTTGTATGCTTTCATACCTCTGTTAATTGCCTGCTTAACTCCTTCTAAATAGGCGAATCCATGCCTTTTATCTGGTTCTAAGTAAGTACCTTCTGCCCATTCATTCCACGCATTAATAAATAAAAACTCGCTGTTGTAAAGAGAATAGGTACGCTGGATTTGTTTGCTTAAATATATCGTGAACTTACCAGGGGTAGAACCTAGGAAGATACTGCTATTTAAGTCTTTGCGGCGTGCTGTATTGTCCCAGTCAACAAAGGCACCAGGAAATGTTTTTTTCTCTGGAGGAGATCGCTTTAGTATATACATCCACACTTTATCATAATCCCAAGCGTTTATTTGTTTACCAGACTCATATATTGTCTTATTTATGTCTGAAGAGCTATCATGAGCAATTGTATAAAAAGGCTCGAATTGAATGCTAGCATCAAATCCATTTATATTAGGAAGTGGAAAGCTGTTTAATGTTTCTGCAAAGTATATACCTTTCAAACCATTTTCTTGTGCGAGTGTATTCCAATAATGAAGCATTTGTTCACAATGAGGGATATGCCCGGGACGATAAATAATGAATAGTGGTTTATCGTCTATACGGATATATCTCTCATCTTGGAAAGCTTGCAATAAATACTCAAAGTGTTCTTTCCAATCCGATAATTCTCCATAATTTTGAGGCATTAATATGTGACTATCAAGACCATCCCAAGTTTTTGTCCACGGTTCATTTGCCCAAGAAAGGCAAAATGGAAAATCTGGTTCCTTCATCTTAAGTACCTCATTAAAGGGTGCCTCCAATAGCCTCTTCCCTTTAAACCAGTAATGGTAATAACAAAAACCATATATGCCATGTGCTTTGGCGATTTCTGCTTGCCATTTTCTTACGGATGGGGTGGTTAAGTCATAATAAAAATCTTGATAAGGTTCTCTAGGTTGGTAATGTCCTGAAAATAAAGGTCGTGCACTTTTAGTATTTGTCCATTCAGTAAACCCTTTCCCCCACCATCGGTCATTTTCTTTTATTTGATGAAACTGTGGTAAGTAAAAAGCGATTATTTTCAAGATATATCCCCCTTATGTTCTTCGTAGTTCAAGTGGTGGGAAGTTACTTTTGATTTTTCGAATCTAGTTAAAACATGAGATATGTTATTTACTTACTGTGTTTATGCTGCATAATGAATTCTTTTGTGCAGTTTGCTTGATATGGAAATCTTTGATGATTTAATATATACGGCTGAGATACAAAATGATCTTCATTATACAATGAGCGAAAAGAGTTAATCTTTTTGGAGAACAAATAGAGCTTGGGGTAACCGGTTTGTATCATCAAAAAAGTCCCGTAGCTTTAAATACTTCTCATAGTGGTTTTTAATATAAGTTCTAGGTATAACGGTTTCCCCATAGAAGCTACTGTTTCTAACGTCTCCAGCTCCCGTAGGGCTGTGGATAAAATTGCCGCTTTCATAATCCGAGATGGCACGATTTATATCTGGAAAAGCATGAGATAAAGTTTTATGCCATCCCGTTTGAATTAATTCAGGGTGTTCCTTAAATTGTTGACAGAAATCGAGAAAATAGCGTGCTTGTGTTGTGGCGATGAAGATTCCACCTGGACGAAGAATTCTTGAAAATTCCTTTATCCAATTTTCTGCAGTTTCTTCGGATAAATGTGAGAATACAGAATAAGCGAATATGATGTCTAATGAATTGTCATTAATAAATTCTACAGGAGGTTGTGGGGGAGCTATTTTATATCTGCCTCTTCCTAACGTTTCGTTACAAAGGTTAATCATTACAGGATCTACATCAATACCAAGTAAATTTTTATGGCGAACATCTTTGAAAAAGAAGCGTATGATTCTTCCCCATCCGCAACCAAAGTCTAAAATTTTCCGTTCTTTATTCAAGGGAACGCCTAAATTATGGGCATATGTTTTTACAAGGCTATAAAACAAATATGCTTCATAAAGAGCATGTTCATAGGAAGCACCTACAAACTGTTGTTGAATTTCTTCGGAGGGGAACATAGGTACTGGGATGCCATTTATCTTTGTTTGTGAGCAACTTTGTATAAATAGATTAAGAAGTTCAACATCAGAAAGTGGGCTAACAAGGTTATCAAAATCACTTCCTAACTTAAAGTTATTCATTTGTTAACCTCCAAATTATATAGTGCCTAAAAATCATTTTCGTGTTTTTTACTAATAAAAACATGTAGAAATTCAGCATCTAACCCCAGTGATCTATCCTTTTGTAAATAAACAATGGTATACATATTTGCATGTGTATAAATATATTCAATCATATCTTGACCCCAATCAAATGTTACTAAAGACCCGTTCTCATCAATAGGATTACCATGATAAATTGGCTCCTCAATATATTCGATTCCTTCTTTATTGATTCTTGCTCTTTGTAAAGTCTTTGTGAGTGTATGATACCAAGGGACAGTAAACACATGAGCGCCGCCAGGCTTTAATACACGCTCTATTTCTTTAAAGGCCTTGTTTGGCTCCATTACATGTTCAAAGACATCTTGAGTAATGAATAAATCAAAAGATTCATTTTGAAAAGTCATGTCTTCTAAGTTCTCGCATCTAATCCCTTGAAAGTATTGGCCGAGAGGGTAGTTTTTAAAGTATTGAGAGTATGTATAGTTTTTGCAGTTTTTTATTAGTAGTTGAGTTGTAATTCCTCCAGGAGAGGATTCGTGAATATGATAGGAACCCCATTTTGGAAAAAATGTATTTAAAACATGGATTAGAGCGCGCTGCCTTGATATAGAGTGGCATGTAGAACATAAGTAGTGATCTCTAAGCCAATCATTATGCTCTATAAATGTAGCTTTCTTCTCACAAATAACGCAATATCCATTATTGTGCTTCAAATTACCTTCCACATGACATCACTCCTGTGTAAAAAAAATGCATATGACACACACGTCAACAATCAGCGAAATCAAAGAGAGTGGGTGGAAATTAGGGAACTCATAAAAGTGAGATTGGTAGAATGGAATAATTAGCGGGAGAGAACCCCACGCTAATTAAAGTTTCACTTTATGCTATGCGATACATTCGCTTTTATTCATTGAAGAATGTATCGACTTAGAATATCCCTTTTGTGTACGGATACATTTCAAAGTCTTGTGCATATATTTCTGTAACTAAATCCATGGTTTCTTTATCATAAAAGCTTTCATATGTTGGAAAGCGGGGGAAGGATGCATCTGTAATGCTAAGTTCTGCATAGCTTCCCGTATAAAGCATCGTATGAGCACGATGATGATCTGAATTTGTAAGAAGCGCTAAATTTGATTTAGTCAAATCGTACGTGTGTTCTATCTTGGTGATTTGTGTATTAAAATCTTCTAAAGGAATATAGCATTGGATGAAGTTTTCTTCACCTGGGACGTATTGCTGACTAAAATGTATATCTATTGCTAGGGAATTGGAACCGAATGCTTGAACGTAATATAAAAATTGTTTAAATGATATTCCTTGATTACTATATTTGTCATTATAAAAATAATGCCGGATACTTTCCCATTGAGGGCTAGCATATGGATTGTCAGCAAGCAATAAAAAGGAGCTGACCGCCCTTGTATAGGGATTCCGTACAAGTTTACAAACATCTTTTTTTGCTTCTAGAAGACCATTTTGTAACTCTGGTATGTAGTTGGTGTTGTTTTTATACACCCAGAATTCATAGTAATGAATAAAGTCATGGTATTTCTTTGCTTCAGTAAATAATCCAATTTGAAAAAAGAACCAATTAGCTAAAGTAGTACATCCGCTTCTATGGCTCCAGAATAGTATAAGTGGAAAGTCTTTATGGAAATGTGGGATTCGATCTTTATGTAGGATTACATGATTTAAAAGCTCTTGATTTACATTCTTCATACATGTAGTGCTCCTTTTTGAAAGTTTTATTTATGGAGAAGGTTTTTAAATAGAATAAACGAGAATATGAGAAGGCAAGTTTTTACTAATCCAATATATTCATGGGAATGAGTAAATATTATGAGTGTTTTTGCGGTCATCTTAAATAAGGTATCGATTCTAAAAGGAAAATATAAAATAAAGATAATGAAAATTTATAAGGGGCATACAATTATAAGAGAATGAATAATAGAGGTGACCAAGTTCGTTTATTTGTATTTCTAGGTGTGATAAGCAAAAATCTTATTACTAGAGAGGATATTATGAGGAAGAATAATTATTTAATAGTAGGTGGAAATAGTTTCATTGGTATAAACCTCGCATTAGGTTTATTGAAACAAGGTCAAAATGTAAAAGTATTTTCCAGACATATAAATAATTTCCCTCAAAATATTATAAGTGAGGTTGAATTTATTAAAGGTGATTTAGCGAATGTTAAAGATATATATAAAGCTTTAGTGAGTGTGGATATTATTATTTATTTAGCTGCAACGTCTAATGTAGCAACTTCAATTGAAGATGTTTTCGAAGATATAAACAGTAGCTTTTTTTTTCTTAACTTCATGGAAAGTGTTAAAAATTTTCCTGTTAAAAAAATTGTATTAGCATCTTCTGGAGGCACGGTTTATGGTGAACCGGAATATTTACCTATTGATGAGGAACATCCATTAAAACCACTTTCTCCTTATGGAATAACAAAAGTATCGCTTGAAAATTACTTGTACTTTTATAAGAAAAAATACGGAATTGACTATGTTGTATGTAGATATTCTAATCCATATGGAAAATATCAAAATCCTTTAAAGAAAGTTGGGGCAATAAATTGTTTTTTGTATCAGCATCTCAGTAATGAAAAGATTAATATATATGGGAATCCACAAGAGATTATTCGAGATTATATTTATATCGATGATTTAGTTGAAATCACTATACAACTATCACAATTAAATCGTTTGAAATCTTGTGTGTATAACATAGGGAGCGGCAAGGGTCTCTCTTTAAAACGAATTATAGTAGAATTGGAGAAATTAACGGAAAGAAAAGTGGACTTTACCTGCTATAAACAAAGGCAAGAAAATGTTCAAAAAATCATTTTAAATATAGATAGAGTAAGACGAGAATGTAATTGGGAACCGAAAATAGATTTCAAAAGTGGAATTAGATTAAATAAGCTATGGATTGAAGAGTTCTTATATAGTAAAAAATAATAAGCCATGCCCTACTTTTGTATCAGTAGAGCGTGGTTTATTATTTTATTTCTTTTTTTATTACCCAAAGGTCTTGATGTTCCCACCAAAAACCTTCAGTGTATTTTTTGATGACAGGGTTATAGGGTAATAATTTAATTTTGTCACATACGTAAGAGGGACTAACGATCGTTTGCCCGTATTGATGAACATCTAAATCAAATTGTTCACTAGAAGGGAGAAACCAATAACCCTGTTTATTTAAATCTGGAAAGCTGAAGTACTTTTTACTTTGATAACCATGAGTTGTGAAAATGAGTAAGCCTTCAGGAGAAACAGCATTATACAATGTTTGAAGCCAACGAAACCAAGTTGTATCAGGCATATGAGAAAAAAAGGATAGACAAAAGACGATATCATACGTAGACGAGGCCAATTTTACTTGTTCAGGTTCAGGGTGAGATAAGATAGAAGAAGTATTTAATGTGTTTTCAATAAAAGTAATAGCCTCTTCATGTATATCACAGGTAGTTATACTTAAGTTCGTTTGTGGGTTTAATAAATGACGTGTTACGCAGCCATATCCGGATGCGAATTCTAATAATTTAATTGGAGTGTCTATAGGGGGATAAAAGGAAGTAATTAAATCTAAGAGTGTTTCTGCGGATTTTCTCCCATCTTGAAAATAATAATCTATCGCTTCTTTTTTAGATGGGAAGACTGGATTAGTGACAAGGAATTGAAAGATATGATCCTCTGGATGGATACTTGCATTTACATTGTAGTTGTGTGCAATTTGAGAAAGCAAATCTTTATTTGCTTCTATAAATTCTTTCAAAGAGTAACCCCCCTTAAATGATAGTAACGTTTTACAAGAGATACTGATGGCGAAGAAAATATATCATTAAATCTTCAAATATGCTTTAAGGTACTTTCTATATGTGTACATTTTCTTTTTTGAAATGTCGTCGATAGTAAAGGTTTCTTTAATGAAATTCTGCATTTGTACAACTTCACTGTAATGGGAATATGAATCTTCTGTTCTCGTTACGCTATTTGTATGTCGTCTATGATAGTTTAGCGGTTTTGGATTGAAATAAATGTTCCCCTCTTTAAGAATAGAAACATAGAAAAACCAATCACCAGCTACTTTAAACTTTTCTAATTGTTTTTCTGTTGTTTTTATATCTATGTTTTTAAAAACTACACTTGAGACATTAGGTATGGTGTTTTTGATAAGTAATGTATCTTGTATTTCATCTATCCCTTTTCGGAAATAAGAACTTTTCCATTTTTCTTTATCAATGTCATTTGTGTAATCTAAATAATGATTGGCTAGGATATTTCCTTGTTCATCTATTTGTTTTGATTGTGTGTAGCTTAAGGTAACATCACCATTTATATGAAACCCTTGTATTACTTCTTCTAAAAATGTCTGATCACATAAGTCATCGGCCTCTGCAATCCAAATATAATCACCGGTTGCTGCAGAGATGCCTTTTATCCATTGTTTAAATACAGAACCAGAGTTTTTATTATTAATAATCTGCTGAACTTTTAGGTGGGGCTTATTTTCGTTTGAGAGCACCTGTTCAAATATAGATACGCTATTGTCAGTGGAGGCATCGTCTAGGAAAATTAGTTCGTAAAGGGGATAGGTTTGGTTTAATATGGATTTAACTCGGTCAGATAAGTATTTTTCGTAATTATAGTTAGGTATGATTACGCTTATTTTTTTGTAATTATGATCAAGTAGGTTTAACAGTTGATAAATGTAATGAAGAAAGTTGAAATCTTTTTCAATAAGCTCTTGGCCAAAGCACCCTTTTTGTAATCGTAATTCTTCATCTCCAATAAATTCATATATTCTTTCCAGCACCTGCGGTAAATTTAAAAAATCTACTAAGGCGCCAGTTTGTTCCGTAACAACATCTTCAAAACCTCCAGCGTGTTTAAACCCTATAACAGGGACTTTTGTATCTAATGCCTCTAAAACAACGTTTGGAAAAGGATCTTCTCTTGAAGTTAATAAATATAAATCAGCCCCGGCGTTATATAAACCGATATCTGGAGTAGGCTCAACTAATGTGAAATGTGCTGTATATCTTGGGGATAGCGTGTTAAAGAAATGAACATCCGTTCTCCCGACCCAGATAAAATGAATATTCGTATGAACCTTTCTTACTGAGTAAGCAATAAGTGAGAATAAATCTATCCCTTTCCGATGATCAGCGAAACCTACTCCTAAAATGATTTTGCTATCTAGAGGCAGGTTGTGTTTTTTTCGTAATTCGCTTCTAGCTTTTGCAATATTGTTCTTATAAGGATTGTGGTTAAACAAGCCTTGAGGGAGGATGTGACATTTTTGATGATCTAATTGGGTGATTGTACGGAATTTTTCATACACGTACTGTGAAGGGAAGACAATTTTGTAAGCAAACTGGGCAATGTTTCTAGCTTTCCCCTCGGCAGAGTACTGTTGTATTAAATGCGGCAATTCATGTATTAATGAAATAACTTTTATATTGTGTTTAGCTAGCAATGCAACTATATCACCACTTATGACGGTACTACATATGGCGATGGTATAGTCTTGTGATAGTAACTTCTTTATTAATAATTCGACCCTTTTTTCTGTTGGGTAGTCTTCCTCTAGGCAATAAACAGGACCATACTTTTGAAAATCGTGGATTAAAATGCCCGTTCCAATAGAAATAATTGCGACGGAGTAATGAAAGTTTTCTTTAAGAGCTTTAATAGTATGTAAAGAAAGCAGCTGTGCTCCGTGGAAATGGGCATCATGGGATACATAAATGATCTTCTTATTAACATGCATTTCATAACGCCTCCTAAGTTAATTAGATTTTTAGTAAATGCATGGTGTATGTATAATTCCTAAAGAGAAGTGGTAGGAGATAATTGTGAATGCAGCTGGAATGTACTCGAAATAAAAAGTGCTACCTTTAATATATATTTGTTTGGCTTGCTATTCATTCTTTAGAAAGGTGTAAGTAAGAAAGTATAAACTGTCGATTATGAAAGTGATTGCACCAGTCTATTAATCTCTAGGAACGGAGTATAAATGAAGAAGGTTCAATACCCTTTAGAATTTATAAAATAAAAAGGATAAAAGGTATTGACGATTAGTATATAGAGGTGTAATATAGGACAAGTCGCCGATAGCAACAACGCAGAAAGCGACAAAAGAAATAAAAAAACTTGG
>NZ_JBFPJH010000146.1:0-8371 GCF_040838255.1 Bacillus sp. C30
ATTCGATAATATAATCAAAATCATCCAATGTGTATTCTGACTGACTCACAAACACATCCGGATGTTCCACAACTTTCGTTGCAGGCAATCTCATGATTTCACGAACGAGCTGCCAGTGTCTTTCATTTGCACGCTTTGTCGACACAATTCCATCTAGTATGAAAATATTATCGTCGCTATACTCATCTTCAATCAATTGGCTACGAACAGTTTGCTTAATGAGAGTAGATGATACGAATAACCATCTCTTATTTGCACAAACACTTGCGGCAACAATAGATTCTGTTTTTCCGACACGAGGCATTCCTCGTATCCCAATTAATTTATGACCTTCTTTTTTCATTATCTCCGCCATAAAGTCTACAAGCAATCCTAATTCATCACGCACAAATCGAAATGTTTTCTTATCATCTGCATCTCGTTGTATGTACCTACCATGTCTAACTGCTAGCTTATCTCTAAGCTTTGGCGGACGATATTTCGTTACCGTTATATTATCCATCGTATTTAAAATTGATTCAAGTCTAGAGATTTGTTCTTGATTATCACACATAAGCAAAAGTCCACGTCGTGCATTATCTACACCATTAATTGTGACAATATTGATGCCAAGCATACCGATTAACGAAGAAACGTCACCAAGTAAGCCAGGTCGGTTTTTATGTATTTCATATTCAAAATACCATTCAATCATCCAAGATCACTCCCCTACGCTTACTTTACACCTACGTACTATATTATATGATTTCACCTTAATAGGGAAGCTAAATGTATAATCTATTCCTCCTAATTACTATACAAAAAAAGTAGAGAGGAGAAGCTCCTCTCTACTTTTACTTATGTTGTACAAACTTCACCATTAAATTTGCAATTGTATGTTGCTCTTGTTCATCAGCAACTTTCCAAAGCTCAGACAATAATTTTTCTTGATCGTTGCGCGCTTCTACTTCATTTGCTAAATAATCACCAACACGAAATGCCATATCTGATACGGCACCACCATCAAGCCCTTTTCCCCCCGCTTGTTCTAAACGTTCTCCTAAAAAGCTCTTCCACTGATCAAAATTATCTAACACTGACATGTTTAAGCACCTCACTATTTTAGTAATAGAATCATGCTTAATTTGTACAATTTCTTGTTTTTTATGTAAGAATTTTTTAGCAATGCCAACCGCCATTCACTCCGATAATTTGCCCCGTAATATAAGAAGCTCCTGGCGAAACGAGGAAGGAGACTGTTTTTGCTACCTCTTCGGGTAGTCCTATTCTACCTAATGGAATATCTTCAGCAATTTCATTTTTATCATCTTCTGAAAATACATTTAACATTTCTGTTTCGATCGCACCTGGCGCTACCGCATTAACGCGCAATCCACTTAGAGAAACTTCTTTCGCTAAAGCCTTCACATATGAATTTTGTGCACCTTTCACCATTGAGTACAGCACCTCACAAGACGCTCCTATTTGCCCCCAAATGGATGAAATAACAACAACATTACCACTTCTCCGCCCGATCATCGGTGGAAGCGCCATCGATAAAAGTCTATATACACTCTTCACTTGAAGCTCCACCATATAATCTAATTCTTCATTCGTAACATCTGTTACTAATCCAAATATACTCTTTCCAGCTGCGTATACAATAACATCAATAGGATGTTCGATTTGTCCCCACAATTTCTCTGCTCCATCGATAGAAGCTAAATTTGCTTGCACAGGAATCACTGCATCAAACTCCTTTTGTAACCCCCTTATCTTCTCTTCGCTTTTATTGTAATGAATATAGACTGTATAACCATCCTCGATTAACTGCTTCGAAATAGCAGAGCCAATCCCTCCGCTTCCTCCAGTTACTAATGCATACTTTTTCATAAATTCCCTCTCTTATCTTTTTATGTATAAATAAATAATACCCTCATCTTACCATTTGGCAATAACCAAACGTTAGATGAGGGATATAGATACTGCGTTTTTTATTCACATATTACTTCATTTTTTTGGTAACACTTGGCAGACACTCATTTTCTCTTCAATTAATAATGTTTTTGCTGCTTGTTGTAGGTCTTGAACAGTTAATCCTTCTAACACTGTAAGAGCATCAAATAAACTAGATTCATTAAACGCATATCGTGTAAACTGATTTGCAATATATTCAGGTGAATTCAACGATCGTAAAAATCCACCAATTTTCTTTTTCTTCACCCGTTCCAGCGCAGTCTCATCTAACTGATCATAATTCGTTTGTAGTAAAATACCTTTTAATCGCTCTGCCAATTCATCAGGGTGCTTCGTATCTCCACCAACCATTGCAAAACCGAAGTTATTTTCTTCTGTATAGTCATACGAGAACGAATCATCAATAAGACCTTCATTATATAAAGATTCGTAATGAACTGACCCTTTTCCAAATAAATAATCTAAAAGTAATGTAAGTGCAATTTCTTGTTTTAACAGAGCTTGCCCTTTTTCTTTTAAATTCGTTGCCTTAATACCAACTAAACATTTTGGAGTTTGAACAGGCATTGAAATAATCTTTTTCTTTTCATTTACTTCTTCTGGTTCCTCTTCAAAAGAGCGAACGATTTCTGGTTGATTTTCGTAATCTTTTTTCGCTTGATTTTCACGAACTAAATCCATTGTTTTTTCAGGATCAATCGCTCCAACAACAAATAATAACATGTTGCTCGGATGGTAAAAAGTCTCATAACATTCATACAGTAGGTCTTTTGTAATCTTACTAATAGACTCAATCGTCCCTGCAATATCAATTTTAATTGGATGTTTCACAAACAAACTATCGATTAACCCAAAGTATAAACGCCAGTCTGGGTTATCTTGGTACATTTGAATTTCTTGACCGATAATACCTTTTTCTTTTTCAACCGTTTTTTCAGAGAAATACGGTTCTTGTACAAAGTCTAACAACGTATTTAAATTTCTCTCTACATTTGATGTACAGGAAAAGAGATAAGCGGTTCTTGTAAAAGATGTAAAAGCGTTCGCTGAAGCACCTTGTTTACTAAACAATTGAAACGCGTCATGGTCCTCTTTTTCAAACAATTTATGCTCAAGGAAATGAGCAATTCCATCTGGTACACGAGTCATGTCTTCTTTTCCAAGCGGTACAAATGTATTATCAACAGAACCGTACTTCGTCGTAAATGTTGCAAATGTTTTGTTGAAGCCTTGTTTCGGTAAGATATATACGTCTAATCCATTCGGAAGTTTTTCATAATATAGCGTCTCTTTTAATTGCTCATACACAATTTTCTCCATTTATTCTCCCTCCGTTCCATGTAAAAAGTAAATTGTATCTAGTTCAATATTATTAGCAACTTTCACAATCTCTTCTTTCGTCACGCTTTCTATGCCCGTTAGCCATTCTTCAACTGGACGCGTACGCTCTGAAATCACCCCGTGATAAAGCATTTCAACAAAACCACGTGGTGTATCAATTGCCTCTAAGATTTGATTTTGAATTACACTTTTCGTTTGCTGAATCTCTTCCTCTGAAAAATCACCGCTTTGCATTGCTTTCATCTGTTCTTTAATAATTTCAACAGCTTTTTCAAAGTTCTTCGCTTCAATTCCAGACATAACGAAGAGCAAACCTTTATGACTTTCAAATCTCGATGCTGCATAGTACGCTAAACTATTTTTTTCACGGACATTTACGAATAACTTCGAATGAGAAAACCCTCCAAATAATCCGTTAAACAATTGTAATGCAAAATAATCTTCATCTTTATACGTAATGAATGTGCGATAGCCGATATTTAATTTACTTTGCTTTAGTTCTTGTTTTTCAACAATTTCTTTTTCTTCATTATTTCGTTTATGAAGAAGTACATTTCTCTCTTTCATAGCGCGAGGTGAAATCGAAAAATACTTATTTACAAGCTCCACAGCATCTTCTGAAATATCACCAATGATATATAAATCCATTTCATCTTCAGCTAACACTTTTTGATAATATTGATACAAACTTTCATTTGTAATAGAAGCAACACTTTCTTTTTTTCCATTTGCACTTAAGCGATATGGTTCTACTTTGCACATTTCTGCAATTAAACGCTCGTTTGCATAACGCATTTTATCATCATAAGTAGCTTCAATTCGTTGCAAGAGTGCTCGTTTCTCACTTTCTACAATAGAAGATAGAAAACCGTCCCCTTCTGTTGCTGGATGTAAAACAATATCAGATAACATAGAAAGCGCTTTTTCAAATAACGGTGGTGCATCGCGTAAATATGTTTCATTTGCAATGTCTACATAAATAGAGATGATATGGTCTTCCCCTTTTTTACTTACATCTACCGCTAAAGAAGATCCATATAATTCTTCTAAATATTGACGAAGACGAATTACAGAAGGCAGTTTTTCTGTCGCACTTTGCAATACGTACGGCAATAGGGCACGCTCTGTCACCGTCTCCTCATTTAAAGGTGCTTTAAAACGAAATACAAAGGTATTTGTTTTAAATTTATCAGTCGGAATAATATGTACTCGCAAGCCACCTAATTCATGCAGTTGCTGTTCCATTAGTTTCATTAATAGCCCTCCTTTACGTATGTAGGAATATTCCTCTTCAATATACAGTTTTTAGAAATAAAAAATCAACTTTTCTTCCTTATTATGCTTACATTTGAGTCTTTCTAAAAACTTTAATATGTAAGGAACATAGTAAAATTCCGTATTAAATATATTCTATGTAAAAAAGCCCGCACTAATGTGCGAGCTTTTTTTATACTTTCTAAATACTCATCGTTTTCCTTTTTCATAAGGCGTTCCTAATGCTTTCGGAGCTTCAGATCGGCCTACAAAACCAACGAGTGCTAATATTGTAAATACATACGGTAATATCGTTAAGAATACACTTGGAATTTCTTTTAATATAGGAATTGTACCACCTGTTATCCCAAGTGATTGAGCAAATCCGAAGAACAGCGCTGCTCCAAGAGCACCAAGTGGATTCCATTTACCAAAGATCATAGCTGCTAGTGCTAAGAAACCTTGTCCAGTAATTGTAGCACCTGAGAAGTTACCAGAAATCGACATTGCGAAGACCGCACCACCCACTCCTGCAAACATTCCAGATATACAAACTGCAATATAACGCATTTTATATACATTAATCCCCATCGTATCTGCTGCCATTGGATGTTCACCAACAGCACGTAGACGAAGACCGAACGGTGTTTTATAAATAATGTACCAAACAACAAATGCTAAAATAATGGCAATATACGATGTTAACGGTACATTTGAGAAAAAGATTTTCCCGATTACCGGAATATCCGAAAGTCCTGGAACATCGATTTTTTCAATGCGGTATTGAATAAAATCAGTCTGTCCTTTACCAAAGATTTTCTTAATCGCAAATACTGTTAAACCGAGAGCCAAAAAGTTAATCGCTACCCCGCTTACTACTTGATCCGCGCGGAATGTAATGGATGCTACTGCGTGAAGAAGTGCAAATAACCCACTACCAATAGCTGCAAATAATAGTGCAATCCAAGGAGTCATTGCTCCCCACGTATCACCCATTAATAACGTTGTAACGATACCAGTAAATGCACCAAATAACATTAAACCTTCTAATGCTATATTTACAACCCCAGAACGTTCACTGAACACTCCACCTAACGCCGTAAAAATAAGTGGCGCTGCCGTATATAACGTACCAGTCACAAGAATGGCTAAAATATCTATAAAGCTCATTTATTTCCCCTCCTTGCTCATGCGTGTAAGTGCCCAGCGTAAAACATAACTGCAAGCAACAAAGAAAATAATACATGCGATAATAACATTAATTAACTCAGAAGGTACATCTGCTTCAAAATTCATTTGCGGGGCTGCACTTTTCAAACCACCGAACAGTAAAGCCGATAATAATATACCAAACGGATTATTTCCTCCAAGAAGAGCTACCGCAATCCCATCGAATCCAATACCAGTAAACGATGTCATTGCCGTCATACTTTGGAATGTTCCTAGACCTTCCATTGCCCCACCAATTCCAGCAAAAGCGCCAGCAATTGTCATTGATAATACAACATTACGAGAGACTTTCATCCCTGCATATTGCGATGCATTTTGGTTAAAACCAACCGATTTTAACTCATATCCTAACGTAGTTCTATCTAATACGAACCACATTACAATAGCAATTAAAATAGCTACAACAATTCCCCAGTGCAAACGAGATCCATCTGTCAAAGAAGATAGCCAATCAGAAGCTAATGAAGCACTCGCTTGTACATCATAAGATTTCTCATTACCTTCATGTATAAAACGTTTAATAAGATCATACGTAACATAAAGTGCAATGTAGTTCATCATAATTGTGACAATTACTTCATTTACTTTAAGCTTTCCTTTTAAATATCCAGGTATAAATCCCCATAAACCACCGGCAATCGCGGCTACTAAAATAGATAACGGAATATGCAAAAATACTGGTAACGATACTGCATATCCAAACCAGACAGCGGCAAGCCATCCGACTAATAATTGTCCTTCTACCCCAATGTTAAAGAGACCTGTACGAAACGCAAATGCAACAGACAGACCAGCTAACACGAGTGGAATCATCGTACGTAGCGTCTCACCGATAGCCTGCGGATTTCCAACCATTCCTTCCCAAAGCGCTGCATACCCAACAATTGGATCATATCCACTAACTAACATTACAATGGCACCAACAAGTAAACCAAAAATAACGGATAATACAGGAACTAAAATGTTAATTGTTCGCTCCGTTAAAAATTTTTTAGCCATTTGTATTCACCTTCTCTTTCTCCGTTCCGCCAGCCATCAACAAACCAAGCTGTTGTTCATTTGTTTCTTTCGCATCGACAATTGCTACAATTTTACCTTCATATATAACAGCAACTCGATCACTTACATTTAAAATTTCATCCAGTTCTAGCGATAGAAGTAATACTGCTTTCCCATTATCTCTCTGCTCGATTAATTTTTTATGAATAAATTCAATCGCACCTACATCTAAACCACGTGTTGGCTGTGCTGCAATTAATAAATCTGGATTACGATCTACTTCACGTGCAATGATAGCTTTCTGCTGATTTCCACCTGATAGAGCACGCGCTAATGTTTGTTCGCTAGGCGTACGTACATCAAACTGTTCAATAAGCGCCTTTGCTTTCTCTGTGATTTTGCTAAAATTTAAAATCCCCTTCTTTGAAAATGGATTTTTATAGTATGTTTGCAAAACTATATTGTCTTTAACAGAAAAATCAAGAACTAGCCCGTGTTTATGACGGTCTTCTGGAATATGACCAATTCCTTCCTCTGTAATTCTTCGAACAGGCCAATTCGTTATTTCTTTTCCTTTAATTGCAATAGAACCTGACTCAACTTTTCGTAAACCAGTAATCGCCTCTATTAATTCACTTTGACCATTTCCATCAATCCCTGCAATACCAACGATTTCTCCTGCACGAACAGTTAAGTCAAGGCCTTTTACAGCAGGTAATTGGCGTGCATCATGAACGACAAGATTCGCAACAGACAGAACCTCCTCTTTCGGTTTGGCCCCTATTTTTTCTGTTTTAAAATTCACTTGACGTCCGACCATTAATTCTGCAAGTTTATGTTCATCCATTTTCGCAACGTCAACTGTACCAATTCCTTTACCTTTACGAATAATTGTGCAACGATCGCAAACTTCCATAATTTCTTTTAATTTATGTGTAATAAGAATGATAGATTTTCCTTCTTGCACAAGCTTTTTCATAATTTGAATCAACTCATGAATTTCTTGAGGAGTTAACACTGCAGTCGGTTCATCGAATATTAAAATCTCCGCACCACGATAAAGCGTCTTTAATATTTCAACCCTTTGCTGCATCCCAACCGAAATATCTTCAATCTTTGCATTTGGATCAACAGCTAAACCGTACTGTTCAGATAATTGTTTAATTTCTTTTGCTGCCTCTTCGACAGCTATTTTCCCTTTTCTCTTCGGCTCATTTCCAAGAATGATATTCTCTGTAACTGTAAAATTATGAACAAGCATAAAGTGCTGATGGACCATCCCAATTCCAAGGTCATTTGCTATATTCGGATTTGTAATTTTTACAGGGGTTCCTTTAATTTTAATTTCGCCCTGTTCTGGTTGATACAAACCGAACAGTACATTCATCAACGTTGATTTCCCTGCACCATTTTCTCCAAGTAAAGCGTGTATCTCTCCCTGTTTTACTTGCAGCGTAATATCGTCATTCGCTACAATACCTGGGAATACTTTTGTAATATTGTTCATCTCAATTACGTATTCCATTTTGTTCCTCCTTCTAGCAGGGAACACTCCCCAATTACACTCTATTAAAAGTATTTATATATATAC
>NZ_JBFPJH010000147.1:0-8329 GCF_040838255.1 Bacillus sp. C30
AAGCGCCCGCAATCAATATTCAAAAATATGAGTCTCGTACATGGAGAAATGCATTCGTTCATTACGCAATCGTTTGGAATGAAACCATCCAAATTGCTGATACAAAATACATTGCTTATGGCGGTGGACCTGCTGCTAATAAACGATTTGCACATGTAGAGTTATGTGAAACAGCAGACTATACAAAGTTCAAGCGTTCATATGAAAAATACGTAAAACTTTTAGCGAAAATCTTAAAAGATAACAAGTTATCTGTAGAAAAAGGATTATGGACTCACTATGATGTAACGAAATACCTTGGTGGAACAGATCATGAAGATCCACTTGATTACTTAAAATCTCACGGTGTTTCTGAAGCGCAATTCCGTGCTGATGTACAACGTGCATACAATAATTCTAATGTAGGAGTTTCAGTTCCAGAAAAGCCATCTAAACCAGCAGAGGTACCAACAGCCGTCACAGATGGTATTGCTTATATTGAAGGGGATAACGTGAACTTACGTAAAGGACCTGATACAAGCTATTCTAAGATTCGTCATCTAAACAAACCAGAATCCTATGCTGTATGGGGTGAAAAGGATGGTTGGTTAAATCTAGGTGGAGAGCAATGGATTAAATATGATCCGTCTTATGTGAAGTTTAGTAAAAAAAGCACTGTGGATTCCTCTATTGTAGGTAAGCGTGTCGTTGCCAAAGTAAACAACCTTCGGTTCTATGATTTTCCTTCATGGCAGGCAGGTACTTTGGATATAGGGGAAGGCTTTACGATTGATGGAGAAGTAAGTGTGGAGGGTTCTCTACAATTTAAGGTTTATAACACCAAAGGTTATATATATTATTTGACGGTTAATCGAAAGTATGTAAAGGTTCAGTGAATATTTTGTGGGTTGTGTGCTGAGATGAAAGAGGGAAAGAATGGGGAAATGATAGATTGTAGTGAAAATATCTTATTTGTGTTAGTTGGGACTAATCGTATTGACACTCCCACCCCTAAAGGGGCAAGCTGACTACCGTCAGTGGGATTCTTGCTACCAAAGGCGAAGTCCATTTCTGGTATCGCTGACGTGCAAGATTGCGGTGTGCCATCACCACTCTCAAGACAGGCCGTATAGGTTCGTGAGCTACGGTGCTATCACTATATACAGATTGTTGGTTCTTGAATGTTTTTACGTCTTTTGCATGACTATGAATAAAGTATACCATGTTTTGCTACGTAAAAAACGATACTTTCATCCCACGTCTACAGACGGACTAAAGTCCTGCGTAGGCTTTCCCGTATCATAAATTTTGTAATGAAAATGACATAAACAAAATCTAAGGTTGAAGAATATGGTGTATATGACCAAGAAAGGGGTTGATATTTAGACAACAAGTTCCAATGGAGTCACTAGATTAAGAGACGGGGCTTGTGCGTTTGGAAGGTTTTAAATGTATAGAATAAATGTTGTTAAGCATACCAACTAAAGGAAATAAGGGGGCGATTCAGATGAAAGAAGGCATTTTAGGTAAAGTTTTAATTTTTATGATTTTTGGATTAGCAGTTATTGCTATGTTATATGTTAATTCTATATATAAAGAAGAATTGTCTATTTCATTAGGAGTGTACGGTACAGTTATGTTAACTTATTTGCTAGCAAAAATGATTTTATCATTTATGTATAAACCTAAAATTGGTAATCCTCCTAACTTGAAAGTATCAGTTATTATCCCATTTTATAATGAAAAAGCAAACTCTGTTCAAGATACGATTTGGAGTATTGTGAATCAAGATTATCCTATTCATGAAATAATTGTTGTAGATGATGGGAGTGATGGTGATGGATGTTATAAAGAAGTATTGAGCATAAAAGAACAATTGAATAATTATAAAAAAAAGGTCGGGATTGATGTTACGAGGGAGGATAATAGCGGTAAGCGTATTATGTATTATACACCGAAGTTGATATCTCATCGTTTTTCGGAGAATAAAGGAAAACGACATGCTCAAATATGGGGTTTTGAGCGTGCAACGGGAGATGTTATATTAACTGTTGATTCAGATGGGTATTTGTTTCCGGATGCAGTACGTGCATTGTTAATACCTTTCCATGATTCAGAGGTTATGGCTGTAACGGGGCATGTTAATGCACGTAACCGAATCAAAAATTGGTTTACGAAATTAATAGATATGCGCTATGAGAATGCATTTCGTGTGGAACGAGCTGCACAGTCTGTAACAGGAAATGTTTTAATTTGCTGCGGACCACTTAGTTGTTATCGTAGAGAAGTTATTATTGAAAATCTTGAGCAGTACGGTCATCAAATGTTTTTGGGAGAAGTGGTTCAAGCTGGAGATGATCGATGTCTTACTAATTATGCGATTTTGAAAGGAAAGACAGTCTATCAGGAGACTGCTAGGTGCATCACTGATGTACCTGCAACTCTTTTGCAGTTTATCAAACAACAGGTTCGCTGGAATAAATCTTTTTTTCGAGAAAGTTTATTGGCTTTAAAAATTGGTGTAAAAAAACCGATTGTGCTGATTTGGGTGGTGATGGAATTAGCATTGTGGATAATATTTAATGTAACTTTAATATTGGGATTTGTGATTAAACCTGTAGCTATGGGGTGGTTGATGGGAATTTATTATTTTGCCTGTTTATGTTTGTCGGCATATGCAAGAAATGTTTTTTATATTTTGAGGCATCCTTTTATATTTTTGATGGCACCGATTTATGGATTTATTCATATTATAGTACTTTTTCCATTAAGGATATACGCATTATGTACTTTAAAATCTAATAAATGGGGAACTAGATGAATACTCAGGGGGGAGAATAAATGAGTATGAGGGCATCTGAGGAAGATTATTATCAAGAACTTATTCATAAAATTGAACAAAAATCCGCTGTGATTGGGGTCATAGGACTGGGGTACGTTGGACTTCCTTACGCAATTAATAAGGCAATGGAAGGCTTTCGAGTAATTGGTTTTGATTTACTAGCTGATAAAGTGAATAAAATAAATGATGCGCAAAATTACATTGATGATGTGAATTCAAATGAATTAACTCAAGTTGTAAGAACGAATCAGTTAACGGGAACAACAGATTTTACCCGTATAGAGGATATAGATGTTGCTTTAATTTGTGTACCTACCCCAATTGATAAATATAAACAACCTAATCTTTCGTATATAGTTGATTCAATTGAAACACTCATTCAATATGTGAAAAAAGGTTCTTTAATTATGCTGGTGAGTACAACGTACCCTGGTACTACAGAAGAACTTATTGCTAAGTCATTTCAAAATAAAGGATTTTCAATTGGAAAAGATATTTTTATTGCCTATACGCCTGAAAGAATTGATCCATCGAACCAAAGGTTTAATGTGAAGAATACACCGAGAGTTGTGGGTGGAATTACAGAGAAATGTACGGTATTGGCGGCGAATGTGGTTGGTGATATGGCGCATATCGTGTCGTCTGTTCGAGTGGCAGAAATGGTAAAGTTGCATGAAAATATATTTAGGTATATAAATGTTGGTCTTGTGAATGAATTGACATTAATATGTAATAAATTAAATGTGAATGTTTGGGAAGTTATTAATGCGGCGGAAACCAAGCCGTATGGTTTTATGCCTTTTTACCCCTGTGCAGGAATTGGAGGACATTGCATTCCTGTGGATCCGTATTATTTATCCTGGAAGATAAGAGAGCACAATTATGCTGCAAGGATGATTGAAACAGCAGGAGCAATTAATGACACCATGCCACAATACGTTGTTGATAGAATGATTGAAATTCTTAATACAGAAGGAGAAATAATGAAGGATAGTACGATTGTGATTTTGGGAGTTTCTTATAAAAAGGATGTTAAGGATACTCGGGAATCATCTTCTTTGCGAGTGTTAGAAATTTTAGATAGGTATGGGGTGAAATGTTTAGTATGTGACCCTCATGTGGAAACATACCAAGTAAATCAAAATAAGTATGAAACAGTACCATATACTACAGAGTTAATTGAAAATGCTCAATTGGTTCTTTTAGCTACAGATCATACAGATTTTGAATATCAGCAGATTGCTAATCATGCAAAAATAATTTTTGATACAAGAAATGCTTTTCAATCAATTACTAAATTTGTAGGGAAATATTATCATTTGTAATACGATAAAAAAGATAATTATGTTTTTGTAGTCGCCTCCTCGAACGATAGCGAGGTGTAGGGAATGCCACAATAAAAAGTACGGAGTGAGTAGAAGGTGCTCTTCGGGATGCAGAAAATTGTTGGAGTTTTCCTTGTGCGTGATTAGTATATGTAGGAAAGAGTTGTAATATGCAAAGAGATGTGGAAATATACCACAAATGAAAAAAGAGCAATCTCAGGTTGGGAGAGAAGGCTCAATCGCTTATTAAAATATTTTATGGAAGTCAGTATTACAAGTATATAATCAATGAATCTGAAATAGAATAAAAAAGCACCTTCCCCAGTTGAAAGTGCTCCCATGTGGTAATTCTCTAGATGTCATTTACAGTATATCCAATATTATCGAAAGATAGAACTTTTTATTGACTGATAATTCTATATGATCTATATTTTAAATACGTTCTCTAATCTAGTAGTGCACAACGAAGAATCCGTCTCCTTTTTGGAGGCGGATTCTTTTTACTTATGAATTTTAGAAATAACAATACTGTTCTTATACATTTTATCTACCTGTTCTTTGTTGTATCCATAAAGTAATGTGTCTGTATCATCTACAAATAAACAAGACCCCATATTAAATCCACGGCAGCCAGCCATAATCCTAGGAAGTTTAGGAATATAACCTACAGCTTCAATATCCATGAGAACAAATTTAACCGAATTCGCTTTTTTATCCTGTTGGATATTTTTTAGTAGATGGCTCATAAATGAAAAAAATCTGATTACCCATAAAAGGCACAAAATCCTCTTTTTGTTGATCGCTTTCGGTATATGTAAAATAAACAATTATTTTTCGTTTCAACAGTTGCAGCAAGTCTTGTTTAGAGTTTGAATGTAACTCTGTATAAGGTAGCAGTAGGGTTTCATATCCTTGTGCATATTTTTGAGAAGAGGTTTTTTGGTACAGGATTCCCTTGTAATCTAATATGAATAAGGATTCATTTTGATGTTCCGCAATGAAATTTGTGACCACAGACAGCCCGCTTCCTGGATGATAGTATCCTTCAACGATTTGATTTAGTGTTTTGAATGGGGGGTGTGCAATGTTTTCACTCCTTTTCAAGTATCCATATGTTTTCAATTGGAATTTTTAAGTTTTGAGCGATTATATAAGCATTTGTAAAGTTAGGGAGGGTTTTTCCATTTACAATGAGGCTTAATGTTGAACGATTAATTCCTACAGAGTCAGCAAAATCTCCCATTTTAATATTTTTTTCAGCAAATATCACTTTTAATCTACATTTGAATTCCATAGAAAGTCACCTCAATGTCTAATTCCATAAATAATTTGCTAATCCTTTAAAAAAGTGTGAGGGAAATCTAAAAATCTTTAGTAGGACAGGCAATAATTATTCTTCTACATCATATACCTATATTACTTCCATTTGGAAGCCCACGAAGAATTCTACTTGGAATTCCAAATGGCATCATAGATATCAAGATGGGAGAGGATTTATATGCGTTCTCAGTATAGTTACCTCAATTCAACTCCATATTTATATTCATCAAATGAATTGCGTCACATGTATAACCACGCTAGATCGAGAGCAGAAACAGAATCCATTCTCAACCACATGAAAAATCATGCTGTATTTGATAACAAAGAGTACAAAGGATATTTTAGTTTATCTCAAATTGTAGAAGAGGACTTGTATGGAGAGGAAGAAGACATTCTCGGCTGGCAAGATTTAATGGAACGGTATGAAATTGTAGCTACCAAATCAGGAGTTAAATTTCGAGAGAAAGTTGAGGAGGACTACGAATGACACTTGCAGGAGAAGCAGTCATTATTTGGACGGCAACAGGTTTGTCTGTGGTTGCAATGAGTGCAGCTGAAAAAATGGGGAAGAGTGTTCCACATTGGCTTCCACGTATGACCATGTATACAACGCTTGCGGGCTCGTTCGTATATCTTCTACGTTATGTTCTAATGGCGTTTCTTTGAAGGAAGGTGATGTGGAAGAGAGGGACAATAGACCTCATAAGCGAAAATGCTCGTCCTGTTAGCTTCCAAAAAAATGCAACTATATCCTTATAGGATATATAAGGAGTGTTCATCAATGCTTGAATTATTGTTAATACCTGTTGCTTCATTTGGATATGCCTTGGTAAGTGATAAGTTCAAACGTAAAGATGATGATAAGCACAAGATACAAGTATTCTTTGAAGTGTCTGGAATTGCAATCAAAAGAGAAGATAGCTTACATTATCCAAAATTTCAAAAGCAAAACGATGATGATCGCAGTACAACGTATATTTACACTTTACCTGTTGGAATGCCGAGCAAAATCATTCAGAAGGTAGAGGATGTTGTTTCTGAAGGACTAAATAAACCCGTTCGAATCCAGTATGACAATTATAAATTGAACATTCGAGTATTCCATAAAAAAATACCTAAGAGGTGGGAATGGTCAACAAACTTAATTCAAGAGCGCAAATGGCGTGTGCCAATCGGGCAAAGTTTAGAAGAGTTAATCTGTCATGACTTTGATAAAACACCGCACATGACTTTAGGTGGACTAACGAGGATGGGGAAAACGGTGTTTTTAAAGAATGTATTCACTTCACTTACTGTCGCCAATCCAGAGCATGTTCACTTTTACATTATTGATTTAAAGGGTGGATTGGAGTTTGGGCCTTACAAGAACGTAAAACAGGTAGAATCTATTGCAGAAAAGCCAATTGAGGCCTTTCAAGTATTGAGTACGATTCTAAAAAGGATAGAAGAAAAAATGCTATTTATGAAAGAACGCCATTATGCGAATGTAGTAGAAACAAATATAAGAGACCGCTATTTTATTATCGTGGACGAAGGTGCAGAACTTTGCCCAGATAAAAGTATGAGTAAAGAACAGCAAAAAATACTAGGGGCTTGTCAACAAATGCTATCGTATATTGCACGTATAGGCGGAGCTCTTGGTTTTCGATTAATTTTCTGCACCCAATACCCGACTGGCGACACGTTACCACGTCAGGTTAAACAAAATAGTGATGCCAAATTAGGTTTTCGTTTGCCAACTCAAACCGCTTCTCAAGTGGTAATTGACGAGGCAGGATTAGAAGCTATTGAAAGTATACCTGGGCGTGCACTTTTTAAAACAGATCGATTAACCGAAATACAAGTTCCATATATCTCAAATGAGCAGATGTGGGACGTATTAAAACAATACGAGGTGAAAAAAGATGCATATGCAAACACACATCAAAATGAATCGTCAGATGATGATTTTGACCTCGATTAGAAAGCTAAAATTTGCAACTAGAAGACACTTAATGGCAATTCATGATATGGGCGGGATACGGAATGCGAACCGTATTCTAAAAGATCTAAGGATACATCTAAATAGTACAGTCTATAAAAAAGAACATGTGTATTACTTGAATAAAAATGGCAGAGAGCTATTTGATGACTCAGAGAAAGTTATACCTAATAGTCGATTAGCGCATAGCCTCATGCGAAACGAATCATGGCTGTATCTGTTTTGTCCTGAAGATTGGCAGATAGAAGCTCCTATACGTTATAAAGTACATGACAAGAAGAGAACGATTATTCCTGATGTAAAGTTCCGTGATAATGACGGGATTCTAAACGCAGTCGAAATAGATCGTACACAAATGATGAATGTGAACAGCGAAAAAATGAATAGATATGGTGAATTCACCTTGTATTATAAAAATAGATACAATGGGAAAGTGCCTATTATTCACTTTTTTACACTTACATCATACAGGCAAAAGACGTTAGAACAATTTGCTGTGCAGCAAGGTGTATATGCAAAAGTATATGTTGTACCCGAAATATAAAAGAGAGTATCACAGACCAAATTCGGGATCAAAGTAGTGCTTGTCCATTAAATTATTCACGATTCCATTGAAATAGGCGAACCTCCCTTTTTTCATGCGGACCCCTTTCTTAATTTTCATCGCAAATTCTTTCATAGCTTGTACACCAATTCGTAGTTCTTGATCTTTGTCAAATGCGGTTTGTCCTGTTAGATGATTCACCACACGATTACATTGTTTCACTACTCTCCAAAATTCTTGAATGGTTTTCGCTTTTGAATAATAAGCAGAGGCCAGAGAAACAAAACGTTCTGGAACCCAATGAGCGACAAAATTTGCTTGTTTTATATTTTCTTCAG